>DASXEF010000676.1:0-32390 GCA_036490255.1 Kofleriaceae bacterium | reverse complement strand
GCCAGAGAAAGTGCCGCTGTGGCAGAAACGGATCATCGAGGAGACCAATCGCCGCGGCAAGATCGTCATCACCGCGACGCAGATGCTGGAGTCGATGATCACGCAGCCGCGGCCGACGCGTGCCGAAGCGAGCGACGTCGCGAACGCCGTGCTCGATACGACCGATGCCTTGATGTTGTCGGGCGAGACCGCATCCGGCGCGCATCCGATCGAAGCCGTGCGCACGATGGCTCGCATCATCGACGAGATCGAGAAGAGCGCCTATTACCGCCAGAACGCGCCGCAGGTCGACCTGCAGATGGCGGTGTCGGCGAACGCGATCGCGCACGCAGCGGTGATCGCGGCACGCGCGATGAAGCTCAAGACGATCGTGACGGTGTCGGAATCGGGCGGCGCCGCGCGCCTGGTCAGCGAATATCGGCCCGAAGCGAACATCATCGCGCTGACTACAAACGAGGTGTCGTACCGCCGGCTCGCGCTGTTCTGGGGCGTGACCCCGGTGCTGGTCGGGCCGTCGGCGAGCACCGAAGAGCTGGTCGATCGCGTCGAAGCGACGCTGCTCGAGCGGAATCTCGCACTGCCCGGCGAGAACGTGCTGATCACGATGGCGGTGCCGGTCGGCGCCGGCACATCGACGAACATGCTCAAAGTGCATCAGATCGCGCGCTGAGCGCAGAAGCGGGCGCCGGGTCGATACTCGGTGTAGAATTTCGCCGCGTGGCAGCTCCGACGGACTTCGGGGTCGAGGTCGGCCAAGTCCTCGATGGCAAGTATCGCGTCGATGCGATCCTTGGCCACGGCGGTATGGGCGTGGTCGTCGCGTCGACGCACCTCGGGCTCGACAATCGCTACGCGATCAAGCTGCTGCGCAAAGACGTCGTCTGGGATCCGGACGTCGTCGCGCGCTTCGTGCGTGAAGCGAAGGCAGCCGGCCGGCTGCGCAGCGAGTACGTGGCCAAGGTCCACGACGTGCACATGCCCGAGTCGCTCGAGCACGAGCTGCCGTACATGGTCATGGAGTACCTCGAGGGCCGCGACATCGGCCAGCTGCTCGAGGAGCGCACGACGGTCGCGATCCCGTTCGCGACCGAGCTCGCGCTGCAGGCCGCCGAGGCACTCGCCGAAGCGCACTCGCTCGGCATCGTCCATCGCGACATCAAGCCGACGAACTTGTTCGTGACCTGGCGTGGCGACGGCCGCGCGGTCGTCAAAGTGCTCGACTTCGGGATCTCGAAGTCGCCGCTCGGCACCGACCTCAAGCTGACGCAAACGCAATCAGTGCTCGGCACGCCGGCATATATGTCGCCCGAGCAAATGCGATCGGCGCACATGGTCGACTCGCGCTCCGACATCTGGTCGCTCGGCTGCGTGCTCTACGAGATGATCGAAGGCGTGCGGCCGTTCGAGGCCGACAGCTTCTCGGAGATGTGCGTCAAGGTCGCGGTCGATCCGCCGCGGCCGATGGCGAAGGCGCCGCCGCAGCTCGCGGCGATCATCAACCGCTGCCTCGCGAAGCAGCCCGAGCTGCGCTACTCGACGATGGCCGATTTCGCGCGCGAGCTGATCGGCTTCGCGACGAGCCCGCACGACGCCGCACAGCTCGTCGAGCGAATGATGCAGCTGTTGCGTAACTCGCCGCTCGGCTGGGACGGCCAGAACTCGACCTCGTCGCTGCCGGCGATCAGCCGATCGCAGATCCCGACGCCGCTCGTCACCGATCAGATCGATCGCGCCGAGCAGCCGCCGCGCCGGCGCTGGCCGATCGCGCTCGCCGTGTTCGCGTTCGGCGCCACGATGGCCGCGTTGATCGTGATGCTGACGAGCCCGCGCGATCGTCCCGGGCCGTTGCCGACGTCGTTTCTCGAGCACGCGATCGTGCCCGCGCCCGTACCGCATCTGGTCGCCGTGCCGACGCCGGTGCCGGTCGTCATCGAACCGCCCCCTATCGATCCGAAACCGGTCGTCGTGAAACAGCAGACCAAGAAGCCGCCGATCAAGTCGGTCGAGATCAAGCCGCCGCCACCGCCGGTCACGCCCGACGGCTCGGCCGTGCCGCAAAACTGCGACGGCTTCGGCCCGATGCACGGGTGCCCGAAGTGATTCGCCGCGCGCTCGTGATCGCGGCGATGCTATTCGCCGCTCGCGCGTTTGCCGATCCGCCGCCGCCCGCGCCGCCCGCGAACGACGAGCCGCTCGCCGACAAGACCTACGATCGCGCGCAAGAGCTGCGCGCGAAAGGCCAGCTCGTCGAAGCGTGCAAGCTGTTCCGCGACGCGTTCCGGCTCAACCCGAACGCGATGGGCGCGCTACTCAACGTCGCGCGTTGCGACGAAGAAGCCGGCAAGATCCGCACGGCCTATCACGAGTTCAGCGTCGCGCGCGATCGCGCGATCGAGCTCGGCATGATCCCGAACCGCGACGTCGCGATCCAGCACCTCGACTCGCTCACGCCTCGCCTGCCGCACCTGCAGCTGACGTTTGCGGCACCGCTGCCGAAGAACGCGCGCGTCGTGATCGACGACGTCGGCATCGGCGTCGACGACGCCGACAACATCCTCGTCGATCCCGGCAGCGTGCACGTCGTCGTGTCGGCGCCCGGCTACGTCACGTACGAGACGCACGTCGACATCCAGGAACGCGAGCACAAGGTGCAGGCGATTCCGAAGCTCGCGCCGCCCGTCGTCGTGCACAACTCGCGGCGCTTCATCGGCAAGGTGCTGACGTTCGTCGGCGGCGGCGCCTTCATCGGCTCGATCGTGCTGGCGACGGGCGCGAAGCTCGATTGGAACAAGGAGCGCAACAGCACCGTCGACGGCATGCCCGCATGCACGGCGAGCGGCACGCTGATCTGCAATCCCGACGTCAGCAATCGCCTCAACAACGATCACACGCTCGGCAATCTCGCGACCGGCATCGGCATCGCCGGGCTCGTCGTCGGCGCGGTCGGCGGTTACTTGTGGTGGTTCTCGCCGAATCTCGAGCAACACCGCGTCGTCGTGGTGCCCACGCTCGCGCCTGGCGAAGCCGGCATGTCGGCGACGATCAGGTTCTAGCTCGTTGCGTGTAGTGTGCTCCGATGCACTGCTCTCGGATCGCGGTCGCGATCGTCGTTGCCGCGTGCCACGTCGAGCCCGCGCCGGTCGAGCCCCCGATCGCAGCCACGCCGGGCTCCGCAGCTGCCGCGCCGCACAATCAGCAGGTCACGCTCGCAGCCGTGGGACTCGAGCCCGCGTCGATCGATCGCACCGCCGACCCGTGCGTCGACTTCTTCCAGTTCGCATGCGGCGGTTGGCTCGCGCACGGCGAGATTCCCGCCGACCGCGCGAGCTGGTCGCGTTGGGCCGAGATCGACGAACACAACAAGCTCGCGCTCCACACGCTGCTCGAGGCCGACGCGAACAGCGCGACCGATCCCATCGGCAAGAAGCTCGGCGACTACTACGCGTCGTGCATGGACACCGCGACGATCGACAAAGCCGGCATCGCACCGATCAAGCCGCTGCTCGCGAAAATGACCGGTGTCAGCGATGCGCGGTCGTGGTTCGCCGCGCTCGTCGAGCTCCACAATCTCGGCACCAACGCCGTGTTCGCGACGTACACCAATCCCGACGACATGAATTCGTCGCAGAACGTCCTGCAGCTCGAGAGCGGTGATCTCGAGCTCCCCGATCGCGACTATTACCTGCTGCCCGAATTCAAGAACACCGTCGCCGCGTTCCGCGTCCACGTCGGCAAGATGCTGGCACTCGCGGGCGCGCGACACGGGGCCGATGACGTGCTCGCGATCGAGACCGCGATCGCGAAGCTGTCGAAGACCGCCGTCGAGCAGCGCGATTTCAAGGCCGCATACAACCCGACCGATGCCAGCGGGCTGGCGGCGCAGGTCAAGAGCATCGACTGGGATGCGTACTGGGCCGCGCGCGGCGTGTCGCCGAGCCGCATCATCGTCATCAACACGCCGAAGTTCTTCGCGCAGTTAGATGCGCTGCACGCGAAGTTCAAGCCCGCTCAGTGGGCGAGCTACTTCGAGTACAAGCTCCTATCGTCGGCCGCGTTCTCGCTCGGAGCGGCCGTCGACAACGAGGACTTCGAGCTGCAAAAGGTCGTGTCCGGCGTCACCGCACGACCCGAGCGGTTCAAGCGTTGTATCTCCGAAACCCAGACGACGCTCGGCGAGCTCCTCGGTCAGCAATACGTCGCGGCGTACTTCCCAGGCGCGTCGAAGCAGATCGCGACGAAGCTGGTCGATGCGGTCTTCGCAGCCGTCGCCGACGACATCGCAACGGCGGATTGGCTCTCGCCACCGACGAAGGCCGCCGCTGCAGCAAAGCTCGCCAAGCTCGTCCGCCGCGTCGGCTTTCCCGATGGCTGGCTGACCTATGATTTTGCGGTCGCGCGCGACGACTTCGCCGGCAACGAGCTCCGCGCGTGGGCGTTCACGACTCATCGCAACCTCGCGCGAGCGGGCACGCCGGTCGATCCGTCGCGCTGGGACATGAACGCGTTCCGGGTGAACGCCTACTACAGCGCGCGGCGGAACAACATCGCGATCCCCGCAGGGATCTTGCAGCCGCCGCTGTTCGGCGCGAATCGATCGATGACGGTCAATCTCGGCAGCATCGGCTGGGTGATCGGCCACGAGCTGACCCACGGCTTCGACGATCAGGGAGCGCAGTTCGATGCGGTCGGCAACCGCGAGAACTGGTGGCAGCCCGAAGACAAGGCGAAGTTCGAGGCGAAGGGCACGTGCGTCGTCGATCAATACGCGGCGTACGAAGAGCTGCCGAAACAGTTCGTCAACGGGAAGCTCACGCTAGGCGAGAACATCGCGGATCTCGGCGGCATCAAGGCCGCGTATCGCGCCTACCGCACCCTGCGCGCGGGCGCGACGCAACAAATCGCCGACGGCTTCACCGAGGACCAGCAGTTCTTCCTCGCGATCGGTCAGGGCGACTGCACGAAGAATCGCCCCGAAGAGATCAAGCGGCTGCTCACGGTCGATCCGCATTCGCCGGCGGAGCTGCGCCTCACCGGCCCGTTGCGCGACATGCCCGAGTTCGCCGATGCCTTTCACTGCGCGGCCGGAACGCCGATGCATCCCGCGACCACGTGCGCCGTCTGGTGATCTACGCGCGCGCCAGCAGCTGCTTCGCACGCGTGCGCGTCGCGTCGCCGGTGCGAACGTCGTCGATCACGCGCTGGAGTAGCGCGCGACCTGCCACATCGTGCTCGGCGATCAACACGCGACCGCGGGCGAGCCGAGCCGCGATGACGAGCTGCGCGTCGATGCGATCGTTGAGCGCGGTCGCGAGCGGTGCGAGCTCGGTCTCGACCACGCCGCGCGCTTTCGCGATCTCGCCGGTCTCGACCAGCGCTTCGATCGTCACCGTCTGCGCGAGCACGCGCAATCGCTTGTTCGTCTTCGGCGTGACGCGCGCACGCGCGACGGCCGCGAGCGCGTCCGCCCAATCGCCGCGCAAGTCGTACGCGACCGCTTGATAGAGCACGAGCTCGGTGCGGCCGAACGTGAACTTGCTCGCGAGCGCGTGCGTCGAGATCTCGAGCAGCGCCTCGGCATCGCCGACCGCCATCGCACGCGACAGCGCCGCGGTTTGCGTGAGCTGGCGAAACAGAAACCAGATGCACAACACGAACAACAGGCCGATGCCGAACCAACCGAGGCCGATCGCGTCGGTGTCGGCGAGCGTGGCGAGCGCGATGTACGCGCACGTCATCACCGCCGGCACGAACCAGCTCGCGATCAGGGTCCACAGCCGGCCGCGCCGGCCCAAGAATCCGCGACGTGCCGGCATCAGTGGCGCCGCCCGCGCACGTGGCGAGCGATCCGCATCGCGACCTCGAGTGCTTGTTCATAGTTGAGCCGCGGATCGACGCGCGATTTGTACGCGCGGTCGAGACCGGATTCGTCGAGCCCGCGCGCGCCGCCGATGCACTCGGTGACGTCATCGCCGGTGAGCTCGAGGTGCACGCCGCCGAGATGCGAGCCGAGCTCGGCGTGGAGCTCGAAGCTGGTCTCGAGCTCGCCGACGATCTTGTCGAATCGCCGCGTCTTGATGCCCTGCGGCGTGGTCTCGGTGTTGCCGTGCATCGGATCGCACACCCACAACACGGTGCGGCCGACGCCGCGCACGGCCTCGACGAGCGGCGGCAGCTTCGCGCGCACGTCGGTGGCGCCCATGCGATGGATCAGCGTAATCCGGCCGGGCTCGCGCTCGGGATCGAGCGCGTCGAGCAAGCCGATCAACCACTCGCGCGTCATCCCCGGGCCGATCTTGATCGCCATCGGGTTGCGAATGCCGCGATGGAACTCGACATGCGCGCCGTCGAGCTGCGCGGTGCGCATGCCGATCCACGGCAAGTGCGTCGACAGGTTGTAGTGGCCGGCGCGGCGCGGCACGGTGCGCGTCTGCGCCTGCTCGTACGGCAGCGCGAGCGCTTCGTGGCTCGTGAACAGATCGACGCGGCGCAGCACCTCGTTCTCGACGCCGGTGATCGCACTGACGAAGTCGAGCGACTCGCGGATCGATTCGACGATCTGCGCGTACGCGTCGGCGTTCGGCGTGCCCTTCGCGAACGCGAGATTCCAATATTCGGGGTGGTGCAGATCGGCGAAGCCGCCGTCGGCCAGCGCGCGAATGAAGTTGAGCGTGAGCGCCGCGCGTTCGTAGGCGCGCAGCATGAGCGTCGGATCCGGCTCGCGCGCCTCGGCGGTGAACTCGTCGCGATTGACGAGATCGCCGCGATACGCCGGCAAGGTGACGCCGTTCTTGGTCTCGCTATCCGACGAGCGCGGTTTCGCGTACTGACCGGCGATGCGACCGATCCGGATCACCGGCGTGCGCGTCCCGTGGACGAGCACGAGCGACATCTGGAGCAGGATCTTGAGCTTCGCGGTGATCGGATCGGACCTGCAGTCGTCGAAGCTCTCGGCGCAATCGCCGCCGTGGAGCACGAACGCTTTGCCGCTCGACGCGCGCGCGAGCTCGCCGCGCAGCTGTTCGACTTCCCACGACGTGACGAGCGGCGGCAGCCGGCCGATCTCGTCGACGATCTTCGCGAGCGCCGCGGGATCGCGATACGCGACCTGTTGCGCGGCGGGTCGCGATTGCCAGCTCGAAGGAGACCAGTCGGTCACCGCCGTCAGATACCGTGAGCGCTCGGCCGGCGCCAGCGCCGTGGGTGCGGTGTTTTTGCGCTCTGCCGCGAACGCGCGATGGTATCGTCGGGCCGTGGCGCGGGCTCTCGCGATCGCGACGGTGTTGTTCGCGGCGTGCGATCGATCGCCCGCGACCTCGCGCGACGGCTCCGCCGATGCCGGCAATCCGGCAATCGACGCGGCGACCGTCGACGCGATCGCGCCGAATCTGAGTTGGACGTGGACGTTCGGCGGCTCGACGACCTGCCCCGCCGGCGTCGATCGCGTGCAGATCTACACGGCCGAGTGGAACGAAGACACCATCGACTTCCGCAACCCGCCCGATCCGCCGACGACGTTCCCGTGCTCGGCCGGCGGCGGCGGCGTGGTCGTCGCCGATGGCTTCGACTACGACTCGTGGCTCGAGATCCTGACCAGCGACGATCGCGTGTTTGCGGTCACCGGCCCGACGCACGTCGGTCAGGGCAGCACGGCGACGACCGACGTCGAGCTGCCGCGCGGCTGGGTCTACGTCGCGTGGTCGCTGTTCGGCATGCACTCGCAAACCACGCTCGCATGCACCGACGTGCCGTCGCTCACCGGCTCGGGCGGCGGCGCGCTCGAGCTGTTCGCGGGCTCCGGCGCGCTGAGCACGCCGCTCGACGTCGAGCCGTGCTCGGCGGGCGGGACTTATCTCGCGCTGCCGGCGGGCGCGTACGACCTGACGCTGCGCGCCGTGTACTCGCAAGAATACTTTCCGGCGAGCGGCTTCGACGCGTACACGATCGGCTCGATGACGTTTCCGAGCCAGACGATCAGCGCGAACGGCACGCTCGATCTCGGCACGCAACAGCTCACGCTGACGACGTATTGATGATGAAGCGTTGGTGGTGGGCGTGGCTCGGCGCCGTGATCTTCGGCGTGATCGGTTACGCGGTCGGAACCGTGATGGTCGGCGATGCGATCGGCCATTCCGGTCATCGCGGCGCGGCGCGGTTCGTCGGCATGTGCGGCGCGCTCGGCGGCTTTGCCGGCTACTTCGTCACCGCCCGGCTCACGCGCGGCAAACGGCTCGCGCGCGATGGCTTCACACTCTCGTATCGGCCGCTGCCGCCGACCGCGACGAGCTATCGCGAGAACGCGACGCTGACGGTCGCAGACGTGCTCGCGGGCCTATCGAAGCTCGGCTACGAGCCACGCGCCGAAGCGTGCGACGACTTCGGCACGCGCCGCGGCTCGATCGACGCGACTGCGCCGCTGCAAGGCGCGAGCGTCGCGATCAGCGATGCCGGTGTGCGCGGCTGGATCCGGCTCGCGCTCGCGCCGTTCGACGACAATCGACAGCGCGCGTTCGGCCTCGTCGAGATCTGGTCGTCGCGCGGCGAATCGGCTCAAGAGCTCGCGCTGTTCACGCTGCGCGTGCTCGACGGCTTCGTGGCCGAGCTCGTCGCCGCGCGCGACACCTCGCAGTTGAGCCCCGATCCGATCGCGATGGTGACGGCCGGGCTCGCCGATCGGCCCGCGCACCGAGCGCGCTAGGTGCCGCAGCGCAACGGCCGCGCGCCGACGTAGTCGAGTCGCTTCGCCGCGTATTTCGTTTTCGGATCGAGCGTGCCCGGATGTGCGCGCAGCACGTCGGCCATCGCATCGCGCACGATCAGGTCGGTGAGCTCGATCGCGGTCGACGGCAGCCGCAGCTTGCCGATCACGCCGTCGCCACCCGACGCCAAGAAGTCGCTCGTCGCGACGACGTACGGCAGCGCATCGACCAGCGGCTTGCCGCCGACTTCGATCGCGACGTCGAGCTTGTCGGCCTTGCAGCGCGCACGCGCGGTCAGACCCGCCCACGAGAAGATGCCGCCGTCACCCTCGAGGTTGTGGACGACGAGCTCGCGCAGCTGCGAGCCGCGCAGCGTGACGAGCGCGAAGCGATTGTCGAACGGCATCGCGGAAAACAGCTCGCCGTACGTCAGCGGGCCGGCCGCAATATCGGCGCGCAAGCCGCCGCCGTTGGTGAGCGCGACCTGCGCGCGCGGCTCGGCGGCGAGCATCAGCTCGGTGAGCCAATCGCCTTCGGCGGACTCGGTCTTGTACGCCTTTGTCATCGGCGTCGCGAGCGTGACGCCGAGCGGCTCGGCGCGACGCGCACCGGCACGCGCGATCGCTTCGTCGGCGATCTTCTGCAGCGCCGCGACCGGCTCGATCGGCCGGCCTTCATACGGCCCGGGATGACACTCGGCAACCGGCACCGCGTTGTGCTCGGCATCGAGCGGGCACATCAGCTCGGGCGGATGGATCGTCACCTTGTCGATCGCACCGTCGGTCAAATGCACGTCGACGCGACCGAACGCGCGGCCCGACGACATCGACTCGATCACGGCGACGCCGTCGATCGTCTTCGCGATCGCCTGGTGCGTGTGGCCCGCAACGGCGACGTCGATCAAGCCCTTCGGCATCGCGTCGAGCACGCGAAACAGCTCGTCGCGTTTGTCGCACGTCGACAGATCGGTCGGCTCGGTGTTGTCCTTGCACTCGCTGCCGATGTGCGCCGCGAGAATCACGAGCTTCGCGCCGCGCGCGCGCAGCGACTGCGCCTCGGCCGCGATCGCGTCGGTCGTCGACGGCGCCATCGCGAGCCCGACGAAGTTCGCCGGCATCGTCGTGAACGGCGTCCCCTCGGTGCTCGCGCCGACGATGCCGACCGGCACGCCCGCAACGTCGACGAGCGTCGACGCCGGCATGTTCGGCCAATCGATGCGCTTGCCGGTCTGCGTATCGATGATGTTGGTCGTGACGAACGGAAACTTCGCTTCGCTCGCGCGCGCCTTGAGCGCACCGCGGCGATCTTCGCCCGGCTTCGCGGTGACGTCCGGACCGATCGGCCCGTAGTCGAACTCGTGATTGCCGACCGCCGATGCGGTGTAGCCGAGCGCGTTGTACGCGCGGATCACGTCGGCGCCTTCGGCCAGGTTCGATTCGAGCGTGCCCTGAAACAGATCGCCGCCGTCGACGAGCACCACGCCGCCATCCGCCGCTCGAGCCGCGCGCACGTTCGCGACAAAGCCGCCGAAGATCGGCAAGCGCTCGAGCGCGCCGTGGAGATCGCTCGTGCCGATGATCGTGATCGTCTTGCTGACGTGCGCCGGTGGCTGCGGCGCCGCCGGTGGTGGCGGCGGTGCCGACGCCGAGCACGCCGCGAGGACGGAGACCGCGAGGGCCGCTTTCATGCGGCGCACTCTATGTCAGAAGTCTCAGAAGCGGCGTTCGAGTAGGTTCACGTCGACGACAACGAGATCTTGCCCGTGCCAGTTATCGGGGACGAGCACCATCGCCGGCAGCTTGAGCTCGATCTGATGGGCCCCGAGGCCGAGCTGCACGGTCGCGTCGACGTGGGCCGTGCCGTGCTCGAACAGCCAGCTGCTGTCGATGCGGAACGTCAGGTAGTGCTGGCCGTCGCCGCCGTGGCCGAGAGCGAGGCGCGCTCGGTTGTGGCGACCATCGACGTGCAGCGTGAATACATGGTCCGACATCTGGTCGAGGCCGCTGCCGATCTGCTCGCCGATCGCGTCGAGGTGATCGACGATCTGATCTTCGAGAGGCTCGGCCTGATCGGAGGGGACTGCCGGCCAGCGCACCGTCGCCACGTCGCTCTCGATCTCTTCCGCGCTCGCCAGCGTCGGAAACGAGGCAGGAAGGACCACGAGCAACCCGATCGTGAGCCTCCTCATCACCTACACGACTATGCCGATGCCGTCGGAAATCGTCTGTGAGCCATCTCACCGTTGCACTTAGGTTGTTGTTGAATGCAACGCGCCTCCGCTACAGTGCCGGCCACGAGGGAGGCCACTTTGCGCCACTACTTGCTCGTTTTGTGTCTCGTGCCGGTTGCGATGTTTGCGTGCAAAAAGAGCACGTCTCCGGGTGGTGGCGGCGGCGGTGGTGACGATGATCAAGGGACGCCCGATAGTGGCGGCGGTGGTGGCGGTGGCGGCGGCGGTGGTGGTGGGACGACGTACTCGCTGCAGTGGGGTCCGGTGAACGTGCCGGCGAACACCGAAGACACGCAGTGCATCATCGTGCAGCTGACCAACGCCGACGCGATCAAGGTGCACGAGATCCACGACACCCTCACGCAGGGCTCGCACCACATGATCGTCTACCGCGACAATGGGTCGGGCTCGGCTGACGAGGTGAACGACACGCCGACCGACTGTCAGCCGTTCACCGGCGCACTGAACACGTCGGGCTTGGTCGAGCCGCTCGCGATCTCGCAGAAGCTCGACGACGACATCGTGCTGCCCGATACGGTCGCGTATTCGTTCGCGGCGACGCAGAAGATCAAGATCGAGCTGCACTACATCAACACGACCGACGCGGCCGAGAACATTCAAGGCAACGTGGTGTTCACCGCCGCCGATCCGTCGACGGTGATGAACGAAGCGGGCTTGCTCTTCACGGGCTCGCCGGACGTCGCCGTGCTCCCGAACGCGACGACGACACTGCACGAGTTCTTCGCGGTGCCGCCGGAAATCGATCTGTCGACGTCGCACATCTTCGCGATCACCGGTCACGAGCACCACCTCGGCACCGGCGTCGAAGTTGGCGTTGGCGACGGCTCGGCGGGACCGTTCACGACCGTCTACAACCATCCGTCGCCGAACTTCTCGTGGAGCGATCCACCGACCGACGAACAGAATCCCGACTTCGCCATCCCTGCCGGCGGCGGCTTCGATTTCACGTGCACGTGGAACAACCAGACCGCAAACGAAGTGAAGTTCGGCGAGTCGGCGAACGACGAGATGTGTTTCTTCTGGGCGTACTACTGGCCGGCTCCGAGCTCGGAAGTCTGCGTGCACACCGACCAGAGCAACCCGTTTAACGTCCATGACCTGTGTTGCCCGTCGAGCAACGCGTTGTGCGCGTACCTGCCCGCCATTCTCGCTGGAGGCTAGTCATGCGCCGCAACCTGCTCGTTCTCTGCCTCGCGTCGCTCGCATTCGTCGCGTGTAAGAAGAGCGATACCGGTACGTCTTCGGGCGATGCCACCGAGCCCGGCGGCACGACCTACACGCTGCAGTGGGGACCGGTCACCGTGCCGGCGAACACCGAAGACACGCAGTGCATCATCGTGCAGCTGAACAACAGCGACTCGATCAAAGTGCACGAGATCCACGACACGATCGGCGTCGGCTCGCACCACATGATCGTCTATCGCGACGATTCCGACACGATGACGCAGACGACGCCGATGAACTGCCAGCCGTTCACCGGCGCGCTCAACACCACCGGCAAGGTCGAGCCGCTCGCGATCACGCAGAAGATGGACGACGACATCGTGCTGCCCGACGGCGTCGCGTACACGTTCACGCCGAATCAGATGATCAAGATCGAGATGCACTACATCAACACGACGGATTCGCCCGAAGCGATTCAGGGCAGCGTCGTGTTCACCGCTGCCGATGCGTCGACGATCCAGAACGAGGCCGGCCTGTTGTTCACGGGCTCGCCCGACATCAAGATTCCCGCGAACTCGCCGTTCACGCTGACCGAGTCGTTCACCCTGCCGTCGTACATCGATCTGTCGCAGGCGAAGATCTTCGCGATCACCGGCCACGAGCATCACCTCGGCACCGGCGTGCAGGTCAGCGTGACGTCGTCGCCGAGCGATCCCGGCACCATCGTTTACGACCACGCGGCGCCGAACTTCTCGTGGAGCGATCCTGCGACCGACCAGCAGACGCCTGCGTTCTCGGTGCCGACCGGCGGTGGCTTCAAGTTCACCTGCACGTGGAACAACGACACGGCGAACGAAGTCGACTTCGGCGAATCCGCCTGCGACGAGATGTGCTTCTTCTGGGCGTACTACTACCCGGCGCCGAGCTCGGAAGTGTGCATCCACACCGGCATGCTCGGCGGCAGCGCCGGCACCGACGCGTGCTGCCCGGGCGATTCCGAGTGCACGTTGATCGACGCGTATCTCAGCTCGCACGCCGCCGGCAGCGGCGACACGCCGACCTGCAACAACATGTAGCCGGTCAGCGCTGCGCGAGAAACGCGGCGAGCCCGTCGAGCACGCTCGGCGGAATCTCGTGCGCGCCGTCGAACGGATGCCAATCGACGCTCGCGCCGGCTTTGACGAGCTTGTCGCGCAGCGTCTCGGCGATCGCGAACGGCAGCAATGGATCGCGACGGCCGTGCGACATGAAGATCGGCGTCGACGCGAGCTTGGGCATCAGCGGCGTCCATTCGTTTTCCGCGATCAGCGTGCCGGAGAGCAGCACGACGCCCGCGAGCATGCCGTCGCCGTGCAGCGCGACATCGAGCGAGAGCATCGCGCCTTGCGAGAACCCGCCGAGCACGACGCGCGACGTCTTCGCGTAGTGCGCGACGAGCGTCGCGAGCTGCGCGCGCACGCCGGCGAGCTCGGGCGGCACGTCGGTGGTGTCGCGCTTGCCCGAGCGCATGCTCGCCTCGAGCCGCGCCATGTCGAGCGGCCACCACGCGCGCGAGTCGCCGTACAAGCCGCCGAGCTCGGTCGGCGCGGCGGGAAACACGAAGCGCGTCGGCACGCGCAAGTACGGCGCGAGTGCGACGAGGTCATCGCCGGGCGCGCCGAAGCCGTGGAGCAGGATCACGGTCGCCGCAGCGTCGCCTTCTGGGGCATTAACAACGCGCGTGGTGAGACCGGCGGTTTCTACGAGCTGGACCTTCACGCCGGCACTATATTCGCGACGTGCGCGACCTGTCCCGACGAGACGTGCTGAAGCTCGCCGGAGCCGGTGCGGCGCTCGCCGTGGTCAGTTGCGGCGACAACGACGCGACGCAGCCGCCGGGCGCTGGGCACGGCGCCGTGGTGTTCGAGCCGGCGCCCGACGGATTCTTGCTGTCGGCGTGGGCCGAGACCGCGCGAACGTTCGCGGTCACGATCGCGGATTCGACCGGCGAGACGATCGCGACCGAGACGATCGACGTCGGCGACAATCGCCAGGCGGTGCTCGCGATCACGGGCCTGGCGCCGCGCACGAGCTACTCGATCACCGCGATCGCGAACGACGGCGCGCTGTGCGGTCCGCACCTCGTGCGCACCGCGCCGGATGACGCCGACACCGGCCCGGTGCGGCTCGCGGTCGGCGCCGATCTCGATCCGATCCCGCTGTTCGAGAGCGGCTTGCTCGGCCAGCTCGTCGCCGCGAATCCCGACGTGCTGCTCACGATCGGCGATTTTCCGTACACCGACGATGGCCCCGACGTCGCGCTGACGGTCGAGCCGTATCGCGATCGCCACGCACAGCTCCGCACGTACGAGCCGATGCGCGCCGTGATGCAGGCGATGCCGCTGATCTCGATCTACGACGATCACGAGTTTCGCAACAACTGGGACGCGATGTTCGTCATGACCGAGCCCGATCGCTACGCCGCGGCGATGCAGGTCTGGGACGAGTTCTTTCCACAGCGCGACGCCGTCGGCGACGTCCGCTATCGCAACATTCGCTGGGGCGCGAACCTCGAGATCTTCGTGCTCGACTGCCGGCGGTTTCGCAGCGCCGACGCCGCGCCCGACGACGCGAACAAGACGATGATCGGCGCCACCCAAAAGGCGTGGCTCTACCAGGTCCTCGCCGCGAGCACGGCGACGTTCAAGCTGATCTTGACGAGCATCCCGCTCGATTTCGGCGTCGGCAACGATCACTGGGCCGCGTTCTCGACCGAGCGCGAAGAGATCCTCGGCGTCATCGCGGCGCAGCAGATCAGCGGCGTGCTGTTCGTCAGCGGCGATCAGCACTACTTCGCCGCCTACACGCACAGCCATGGCCTGCGCGAGTTTCAGATCGGCCCGCTCGGCCGCGGGCTGGGCACGATCGGGCCCGACGGGCCGGGCGTGCTGTACCGCAACGTCCAGTACAACTTCGGCTTGATCGACATCGACGGCGACGAGCTGACGATGAGCGGCGTCGGCGCCGACGGCACGGTCTTCTATAAGGAGACGATGTCGGCGGCCTCGCTCGCGCCGCAGGGTTGAGATCGAGCCTCGGGTCGCTTGTTGTCCAAGCGTTCACACGACGCACGCGATCCGGCCGCGAATAGGCGATAAGATCGCCGTGATGCCCAGCGGGAGGACGCACCTCGTTGCGTTCGCGACCTCGCACACGCTCGGCGACGCCGACGAGCGTCGCCGCAGCGTTCGTCAAGGCTTGGCGTCGCTCGCGCAGCTCGCCGAGCGCGAGCCCGCGCCGCTCGAAGGTGTCGATGCCGGTGACTTGCTGCGCAGCGTCCGCACCGCGCTCGCCGACGGCGCGCTCGGCGAGCTCGACTGGCTATCGCCGGCGGCGGCTGCGATCGCACTGTTCGAGCTCGCGCAGGCGTTGCCGGCAAGCGCCGAGCGTCGCGAGCTCGGCCGCCGCGTGCTCGCGCGGTTGCGCGAAGCCGATCGCGACACGTTCGTGCGGCTGCTGATCGCGTTCGCGCGGACGTCGCCGAAAGTCGTCGCGAGCGAGAACCTGCGCGCGCGGCTAGAGGTCGTGCTGTCGGCGCCGCTGACCGCGCCCGGCGCCATCGGCGAGCTCGCGCTCGGCTTGCTCGCACAACCGCAGCTCGCGCAGTCGTGGGTCGAGATCCCGGCGATGGGATCGCTGCCGGGGCGGCGGCTCGCCGGGCGCATTCTCGCGCACGGCGCCCGCGAGGCGCTGCGCAGGCTCGACGGTGGCGATCGCGGCGGCGTGCAGGTGCTCGCGCGCCCGGGCGTGCGCGCCGCGCTCGCGCGCTTGCTCGGCGATCGCGAAGCGCTCGTGTGGCGATCGGCGGGCATCGCGCGCGGCTTGCTCGCCCACGTCGACTCCGAGCTCGCCGCCGAGATCGATCGCGAGCTCCGGCCGTCGAATGCCGATACGCGGCGCACGGCGGCATCCGCGGCGGCGGCGCTCGAACGTGGCGGCGCCGCGAAGCGCTGGGCACCGCTGCTCGTCGAGCGTAGTGCGCGTGCGCCGGGCGTGGCGCGCGGTGCGATCTTGGGCCTCGCCGGTTTGGCGATCTCGGCGCCGGAATCCGCCGACGAGCTCGCGGTCGCGTTCGTCGAGCGCGCGCCGCTCGAAGCCGCCGAGGCGCTCGCCGAATTGCGCCGCGACGAAGCCGCGCCGCTGTTGCCGCGCGCCGCCGAGGCCGCGCACGCGTGGGTGCGCGCTCAAATTCCACAGAGCACGAGCGACGACGGCAAGTGGGCGCTGTTGCACGCGCTCGAAGGCGAGCTCGCCGGCAATCCGCCGACCGGGATCGGCGAGCCGATCGCGGCCGCACGCGCGGCGCTCGATGACGGCGACGCGGCCACGGCGTTGCGCGAAGCGACGCTCGCGGTCGACGAGATCGCGGCGGCCGCCGAGTGGCTCGAAGGCGCGACCGACGACGACGCGCTGGATCGCCGTCACTCGATGCGGCTGTTGCGCGAGCTCGATCGCGAGCTGCTCGCCGACAACGCACTCGCCGCCGTGCTCGCGCTTGCGGCCGAGACCGATCCGGTGCGCGTGCGGTTCGCCAAGGCGCTCGCGACGATCGAAGCGGCGTTGCTCGAGCGCGAGGCGAAGCCCGAAGCAGGCGGCGTCGAGCACGGCGGGCTGCGCGTCGCGCGACTGCGCGCGCTCGTGCGCTTGCTCGACGGCGTGCGCGTGACGAGCGATGCCGATCTCGAGCCGCGACTCGCCGCGGTGCGCAAGCTGATGGCGCGTGCCGAGCGCGATCACTCGCCGTTGCGCCGCGCGGTCTGGGCGGCGATGACACGCGCCGGCGATGCGCTGTTGCGCGACGGCCACGCCGAGCTCACCGACTTCCTGTTGTCGTGGACGACCGTGTTCGTCGACGACGACTTCGCGATCGTGCGCGAAGCATCGATGGTGCCCGAGATCGAAGCCGCGTTCGCCGCGTACGCGCGGCTGCATGAAGCGGCGTGGGCCGCGACCGATCCCGACGATTCGGATGCGGTGCGCAGCGTCGTCGACCGGCTCGCCGAGCTCGCGGATGCGCTGCCGCCGGAGCAGTCACCGCGCGTCGAATCGGTGCGGCTCGCGCTCGCCCGGCTCGCGGCGCAGCTCGCGCGCGGCGATGACGGCGCCGCCGACGCGATCGCGACCGAGCTCGCGACGCTCGCGCGCAACACGTACGGCGCGCGCCTGCGGCTCGGCTTGCCCGCCGAAGACAGCAGCGAAGCGCTCGAAGCGGCGCTGCGCGCGATCCATTTCGAGCACGCCGCCGACGAAGCGGTCGCGACCGCGATCGAGCGTGCCCGTGCGAGCTTGCCGCCGGCGATCGCCGCGGCGATCGAGCGCGTGCTCGTGTGGCTCGCGCGCCGGCCGCAGATCGATCGCGACTCGCAGGCGACCGTGCCGATCGAGGTCATGCTGCCGGGCTGGGTCCCGCTGTCGCGCCAGCTCGGCGGCTTCTATGTCGTGCGGCCGATCGGCCGCGGCGCCGGCGGGTCGGTGTTACTCGCGGTGCGATCGGACGAGCGCACGCGACCGGATCGCGAGCTGGTCGCGCTCAAGGTCCCCGACTATTCCGCCGAGGCCGCGCGCAACTTGTCGGAGCACGAGTTCGAGCGCTTGTTCCGCGAAGAAGCCGGCGCGCTGCTCGCCCTGCCCGCGCACGGAAATCTCGCGCACTTCGTCACGTTCGACGCGAGCGCGCAGCCCAAGCCGATCCTCGTGATGGAGTTCGTGCGCGGCCCGAACCTCGAGCGCACGCTCGAAGGCGCGCTGACGATGCCGCGCGCGCTCGCGATCGTCGACGATCTGCTCGCCGGGCTCGACGCGATGCACGCGGTGCAGATCGCGCACCTCGACGTCAAGCCGCCGAACGTCGTGCTGCGCGAAGACAGCGGCGCCGCGGTGCTCGTCGACTTCGGGCTCGCCGGTCGCCGCATTCGCGCGGGCTGCGGCAGCGTGCACTACGGCGCCGCGGAAGTGTGGAGCGAGGGCGGCGAGCGCGGCGAGCCGTTCCCGGCCGACGTCTACGCGTCGGCATGCGTCGCGTACGAAGTGCTAACCGGCGCCGTCCTGTTTCCCGGCAACTCGGTGACCGAAGTGCTCGAGCACCACTTCGCGAAGCAACCGGCCCACGCGACGTTGCAACAACTCGAGCGCACGCGCGGGCTCGGCCCGTTCGCGGAGCTCCTGCGCGCGGCGCTGTCGCGCGATCCGCGGCGACGGCCGACGGCGGCTCGGTTGCGTGCCGGCTTCGCCGCGATCGCGCCCGATCTCAAGAGCCAGAAGTGGCCGCTTACGGGCAGTACGTCGCGGTGACCGCGAGCGTGTCGAAGATGAAGTTCGTCGGGTTGCTGTAGTCGTTGGTCGTCGTGATCCGCATCGTCACCGACGTGCCCGCGAGGCCCGCCGCGTTCGTGTAGTTGAGCGAGAAGCCGTGGTAGCTCTGCGTGCCGTCGTCGTCTTCGTTCGACAGCGAGAGCTGCGGCGTGATCTGCGTGCCGTCGAGCTGCGTGAGCCCGAGCGTCGCCGTGTCGTACGGGAAGTCCGGTTCCTCGGCCGAGTTGACGATGTAATAGCCGGTCAGCGTGAGCGCGGTCGTGCCGGCCGGAATCGCGATGTTCTGCTGCATTTCGTCGGTGTACGTGGTCGAGTGCGAGCTCGCGATGAAGCCGCCCATCCACGCGTAGTACGGGGCCGATTGCGGCGAGAAGCCCATCCCCGACGGCGGCTGGTCCGTGACGATCTCGACCATCTTGTTAGGATTCTCGGACTCGGTCCAACCGGTCGCGATCGGCATCAGATCGAACGTTGGGTTCACGAGCAGCTGCACCTGCGACTCGATGCACGCGTCCATGTATATCTTCGCGTCGATCGGCGGCGGCGCGTCGCGGTAGATTTTCGCGTCCTCGAAGACCTTGGCGTCTTCGAACACTTTCGCGTCCTCGAAGATCTTCGCGTCGGGCGGCAACTTGACGTCGGCCGGCACCGACGAGTCGATGACCACGCCGCGACCCGGCGCGTCGTCGTACGCCGCGTCTTGAAAGCCGCCCTGCGCATCGCCGAATCCGTTCGACGCGCCTTTCGCACAACCGGCAGCTACGACAAGCAAGGCGACGACGAGACGGTTCACGGCCGGAATATCGTCGTGTGGCCGGGGTCTTTCAACGAAATTCTCCTTGCACACGACGTGTAGCCCGCCTCACACGCTAAACCGCCGTTCCGGCCATCACGCGGCGGGATGCGGCCGCTGCCGGTCGCCAGCCGCCGCGCCAGACGCGCAGCCAGAACAGGCTGGCCCCGACGATGATCTCGGCGGCCAGGCCGATCCAGCCGCCGATCACGCCCAATCCCATCGAGATCCCGAGGATCCACGTGAAGATCGGCGTGGTCAGCCACGAGGTCGCGATGCCGACCACCGCGGCGTATTTGACGTCGCCGGCGCCGCGCAGCACGCCGCGCGCGATCACGTTGGCCGCGTCGGCGACGAGGAACACCAACGCGATGTGCAACAGAGTTGTCGCGCGGCCGCCGAGCACGGCGTCGGAGCCGGCCAGCGCGTGCGTGAACACGCCGCCGACCAGCGCGAACAGCACGACGCAGCTCGCGGAGTAGCCGGCGCCGAGCGCGAGCGCGCGACGAGCCACGCGCGGCACGAGCGCATCGCGATTCGCGCCGACCGCTTGACCGACGAGCACGGCCGCCGCCTCGGCGAGCGAATGCGCCGGCAAGAACGACACGTTGATCAAGTGCAGCACCATCTGATGCGCGGCGGCGTCGACGGCCGACATCCCCGCGACGAGCACGGTGAGGATGAGGAACACGCCGACCTCCATCACGAACTGCAGGCCGTTCGGCAGCCCTTGCGACCACACGTCGCGCAATGCACGCCGCGACCATGCGACGGCGCGCAGCTGATGCCGCATCGGGATCGCGAGCACCGCGAGCTCGGTAAAGTTCGCGCAGATCGTCGCGATCGCGGCGCCGCGCACGCTCATGTGCAGGCCGACGATGAGCGTCGCGTCGAGCGCGATGTTGACGACGTTCGCGACGAGCGACGCGCGCATCGGCGACCTGGTGTCGCCCTCGCCGTAACGCGCTTCGCGCAGCGCGCCGTAGAACAGCACGAGCGGTGCGCCGAGCGAGCGGATGCCGAGGTATTGCGCCGCGAACGCGCCGGCGCGCGGCGATGCCGATAGCGTCACGAGCAGCGGCGCGACGAGCTGACCGGCGACGAGCGCGGCGATGCCGAGCGCGAGGGCGAGCACGAGCGCGGCACCGAGCAGCGACGGGATGCGCTCGCGCCGATCGGCACCGATCGCCTGCGAGACGAGCGTCTTCGCGCCGCGTAGCACGCCGACGCCGAAGCACACGAATGCGAACCCGACGACGGCGCCGAGGCCGACGCCGGCGAGCTCGTCGGAGCCGACGTGCGCGACGAACGCCGTCGACGCGAGCGTCATCGCCGAGTACGAAACCATCGAGATCGTGATCGGCCACGCGAGCTCGAGCAGCTTGCGGCCGGGGTGTTCTGACCAACGTAGATCTAATGAAGTAGGCGCGAGCATGACGAACCTCTCGACAGAGAGAAGCGAGCCCGTTCGTCCGCTGAAACGAAAAGGGCTCCTGGGTTGGAAACCGAGGAGCCCGCGGCGGAGTGCTTGAATCGGTCAGAGCGAGATGACCGGCAACTTCCAAACGCCGCGGGCGTCCACAAGGTCGACCGCACGGGCCGACATCGGAACAACGCAGATCATCTGGAAGACGCGCATCTACAAACCTTCTGGATGCCAGTCTGCCAAATTGCGACGCGATCCGTCAAGTCGGGAATGGGGTCTGGCATCCACCGGTTGACACGACGCGCCTACGGCGCTTTTCTCCACCCCGCTGAAAGTTATGTCGGATCGACTCACAGAAGACGTCACCAAATTCCAAGGCCGGTTTGCTGCGCTCAAAGCCGAAGTCGGCAAAGTGCTCGTCGGCCAAGACGACATGCTGCATCGCTTGCTGCTCGGGCTACTCGCCGGCGGCCACGTGTTGCTCGAAGGCGTGCCCGGGCTCGCGAAGACGCTCGTCGTTCGCACGCTCGCGAGCTCGCTCGACGGCACGTTCTCGCGCATCCAGTTCACGCCCGACATGCTGCCCGGCGACGTCGTCGGCACGCAGATCTACAACCCGCGCGAGGGCAGCTACTCGATCAAGAAGGGGCCGGTGTTCGGCAACTTCATCCTCGCCGACGAGATCAACCGCGCGCCGGCGAAAGTTCAGGCGGCGTTGCTCGAGGCGATGCAGGAGCGCCAGGTCACGCTCGGCGATCAGACGCTGTCGTTGACCGAGCCGTTCCTCGTGCTCGCGACGCAAAATCCGATCGAGCAAGAGGGCACGTATCCGCTGCCCGAAGCACAGCTCGATCGCTTCATGCTCAAGATCAAGGTCGGCTATCCGACCAAAGAAGACGAGATCAAGATCCTCGACCGCATGGCGGGCGCCGCGCCCGAGCCGACCGCTTCGAAGGTGATGACCTGCGACGAGATCTTGGCGGCGCGCGACGTCACGCGCCAGGTGTTCGTCGACGACAAGGTCAAGCGCTACGCGGTCGACTTGGTGGCCGCGACGCGCGATCCGAAAGCATCTGGGCTCGCCGCACTCGCGCCGCTGATCGACAACGGCGCTTCGCCGCGCGCGTCGATCTCGCTGATCAAGGTCGCCAAAGCGCAGGCGTTGCTCTCAGGCCGCAGCTACATCTCGCCACACGACGTCAAGACGATCGCGCACGACGTGCTGCGCCATCGCATCTTGGCCTCGTACGAAGCCGAAGCGCAGGGCAAGACGACCGACAACGTGATCTCGCAGATCCTCGAGAACGTCCTCGTCCCGTAACAGGCCGCCATGCTGCCCGCCGAGATCGCGCAAGCTGTAAAGCGCATCCAGTTCGTCACCGGCCGACAAGTCTCGGACGTGATGGCCGGCGCCTATCTGTCGGTGTTCAAGGGCCGCGGCATGGAGTTCGACGAGGTGCGGCCGTACGTGCCCGGCGACGACATTCGCGCGATCGATTGGAACGTCACCGCGCGCACAGGCGAGCCGCACATCAAGCGCTTCGTCGAGGAGCGCGAGCTGACCGTGATGTTGCTCGTCGACGTCAGCGCGTCGCAGGATTTCGGCTCGGGCCGGCGCAGCAAGCTCGAGGCCGCGGTCGAGCTGTCGGCGCTGCTCGCGTTGTCGGCCGTCGAGAACGGCGACAAGGTCGGCATGCTGCTGTTCTCGCGCGGCGCCGAGCAATACATCCCGCCGCGCAAAGGCGGCAAGCACGCGCTGCGCATCGTGCGCGAGGTGCTCGCGCGCGGCGAAGCGAACACCGATGGTCCCGCACAGCGACGTGGGATCCTCGACATGCCGCGTGCGGTTCGGCAATGGTGGAAGAAGCTGCAGGACAAGCGGCGCCTCGCGTATGCCGACGAGCCGCAGCGCCGCGGCACGAGCATCTCGGCGGCGCTCGAATTCTGCCGCCAAGTGCTGCCGCGCCGCGCGGTGCTGTTCTTGATCTCCGATTTTCTCGACGACGGCTATCTCCAGGTGCTGCGTCACGCGAATCGCAAGCACGACGTCGTCGCCGCGCTGATCACCGATCCGCGCGAGGCCGACATGCCACCGACCGGCCTGGTCACGCTCGAAGATGCCGAGTCGGGCAAGACCCGGCTCGTCGATACGCGATCGCGCGCGTTTCGCGACGAGCTGTCGCAGCGCGCGACCACGCGGCGCAAGTCGCTGAGCGATCAGCTGCGCGCGACCGGCATGGATCTCGTCGTGTTCGACGCGAGCGAGTCGATGGTCGATCCGTTGCTGCGGTTCTTCCGCGAGCGCGAACGGAGGCTGCGATGAAGCGGCTCGCTTTGCTCGTCGTGATCGCCGCGTGCCGCCACCACAGCGCGCTCGACGCCGTCGGTGTCGCGACCGCCGAGGAGCCGGCCAAAGACGCGATCACGAAACCGGTCGAGAACGGCCCGGTGAAGATCACCGAAAAGGTCTGGCCCGCGAAGCCGACGCTCGGCGAGCCGATCTTCTTGCGGCTCGAGATCGACGCGCAGCCCGGCGCTTCGGTCGACGCCGAGTTTCAAGAAGCCGGCGATCAGAAGATGGGTCGCTTCGACGTCAAAGGCTTCACGCGCGTGCCGCAGCGCAACGCCGACGGCAGCTCGCACGAGATCGAGACGTACACGCTCGACGCACCGGCGAGCGGCAAGCAACGGATCCCGCCGCTGCGCTTCGAGATGATCGACGCGCGTGGCTCGGCCGGTAAGGGCAAGCAAGAGATCTTGACCGACGACGTGCCGCTCGATATCGCGCCGGTGAAGACCGAAGCGATCGCCGCGTCGCTGCACGACGCCGAGGGCAAGCTCGATCCCGACGTCGGCGGCACGCCGTGGCTGCTCATCCTCGGCATCGCTAGCGCCGTCGCCGTGCTCGCCTCGGGCGGCATCTTGCTGTTGCGCGCTGCGAAGCAACGCCGCAGCGTCGCCAACCAACGCAGCGCCTACGACGACGCGGTCGCGAAGCTGGTCGCGCTGCAAGGTCGCGGCGCGCCGACCGGCGATGACGCCGACGCGTGGTTCGTCGACCTATCCGCGATCGTCCGCACGTACTTGGAGCGCCGCTACGTGATCCGCGCGCCCGAGCTCACCACAGAAGAGTTCTTGCTCGTCGCCGCCGGCCGGTTGTCGGCGGAGCATCGCGCACTGCTCGAAGCATTCCTCGAGCGCTGCGACCGCGTGAAGTTTGCCGGCTACCGGCCCGACTCCGACGAGTCGATCTCCGCGCTCAACGCGGCGCGCGCGTTCGTCGAAGATACGCGCGAAGCCGCTAATCCGCAGAAAGGCGCGGCGTGACCATCCACCACGTCGAGTTTCCGACCCCGTGGTTCTTGCTCGCCGCGCTACTCGCGCTGCCGGCGCTGTACTGGTCGATGCGCGGCACGGGTCGCGTCGTGTTCTCGTCGCTGCGCGCGTTGCCCGACGGCGGCAACACGTGGCGCACGCGGCTCGCGTGGCTGCCCGACTACATGATGGCGCTCGCGGTCGTGTGCTTCGCGATCGCGCTCGCCGGCCCGCGCAAGGGCGACGAGGCGACGCGCGTGCATCGCGAAGGCATCGGCATCGTCATGGCCGTCGACGTGTCGGGATCGATGCACGCGCAAGATCTCGCCGACGGCAAGCGCAGCGCGAGCTGCAACTACGACGACGCGACCGATCCGACGCGGCTCGGTGCGGTCAAGCGCGTGTTCTCGCAGTTCGTGCTCGGCGGTAACGGGCTCGACGGTCGTCCCGACGACGCGATCGGCCTCGTCGCGTTCGCGCACTACGCGGATACGCGCACGCCGCTGACGCTCGCGCACGGCCCGCTGATCGATTCGGCGCATCACCTGACGTTCGCGAAAGCCGACGAGGACGGCACCGCGATCGGCGCCGGCCTCGAGCTCGCCGTGCAGCGCGTGCTCGACTTTCCGACCCGCAGCAAGGTCGTGGTGCTCCTCACCGACGGCGAATCGAACATCCACGACATCGACGAGGACGACGCGATCCGCGACGCCGTCAAGAATCACGTCAAGGTCTACACGATCGGCGCGGGCAAGACCGGCGTCGCGCCGATCTGCGACGAGGACGGCCGGCTCGGACACATGGCGGTCTCGATCGACGAGACGCTGCTCAAGAAGATCGCCGAGCAAACCGGTGGCGCGTATTTCAGAGCGACCGATGCCGCGAGCCTGTCGTCGATCTACAAGCAGATCGACAAGCTCGAGCGCACCGAGATCCACGGCCGCGCGTACGGCCGCTACACGCAGTACTTCGTGTATCCGCTGCTCGCCGCGCTCGTGCTCGTGATGCTCGCGCTGTCGCTGCGCGCGACGTTGCTGAGGAGGTTGCCGTGAGCGATTGGACCTGGCAGCACACCGAGCGCGTGCACCTGATCTGGCTCGCGCTCGCCTTCGTGATCGGGCTCGTCGCGCTCGAAGTGCGCTCGCGCGGCGCGATGACCGCGTTCTTGTCGCAGTTGATGCAACGCCGGCTCGCCGCGCAGTCGAGCTTCGCGCGCACGCTGACTCGCATCGGCTTCGCGCTCGCGTGCCTCGTGTTCGGCGTGCTCGCGCTGATGCAGCCGACCGCGCGCGGCGAGACCGCGACCGTGACGACGAGCGACGCGAACGCCGACGTGCTGTTCGTGCTCGACGTGTCGCGCTCGATGCTCGCGGTCGATGCCAGCCCGACCCGGCTCGCCCGCGCGAAGGCGGAGATCGACAACCTCGTCAAACAGCTCGAGGGCGACAACGTCGGGCTCGTCGTGTTCGCCGGCCGTGCGGTCGAGATGTGCGCGCTGACGATGGACTACGCGTACTTCTCGAGCGTGCTCGCGACCGTCGATACGACGAGCGCCGGCCGCGGCGGCACCAAGATCGGCCAGGCGATCAAAGCCGGCGTGCAGAGCTTTCCGGCGAACGACGGTGCGAAGCTGATCGTGCTGATCACCGACGGTGACGATCAAGATCAGTACACGCAAGATGCCGCGAAGGCCGCGCGCGACGCCGGCGTGAAGATCGTCGCGATCGGCATCGGCAGCGAGGCCGGCAGCACGATCGATCTCAAGGATCCGCAGACCGGCGCGGTCAGCAAGCTGATGCACGACGGCAAGCCGGTGATCAGCAAGCTCGACGCCGAGGCGCTGCGCAAGATCGCGCTGACGACCGAAGGCGCGTACATCCCGGCCGGCACGAGCGCGGTCGATCTCGGCGCGATCATGCAGAGCCACGTCAAGCCGCTGATCGCCGAAGCGAAGGCCTCGGCGCTGCGCCCGGCGACCGCCGAGCGCTTCGTGTGGCCGCTGCTCGCGTCGCTCGTGTGCCTGCTGATCGCGCTGTGGATCGGCGCCGGCGCCGGCACTGGGAGAAACTCGTGAAGCGCGCGCTGCTCGCCATCGCGATCGTGTTCTCGTGCACGCCGGCCGAGCATCGCGACGCGCGCGAGAAGTACAACGCCGGCGTCGATGCGCTCGCGAAGGGCGACTTCGACGCGGCCGAGAAGGCGCTGCTCGACGCGCGCAGCAACGCGGGCGTCGATCCCGAGCTGCGGTTTCGCGCCGCGTACGATCTCGGGCTCGCGTACGCGTCGCACGCCGACAAGCTGAAGACCGGCAAGGATCCGGATCTGACGAAGGCGCTCGCACTCGAGCAGCAAGCCGTGTCGTGGTTCTCCGACGCCGCGCAACTGCGCAAAGACGACGCCGACACGCAGTCGAACCTCGCGACCGTGCGCGCGCGTGCCGCCGCGCTCGCCGACGAGATCAACCGCGGCCAGAACAAGCTCGAGGCGCGGCTCGAAGCGGTGATCGATTCGCAGCGCAAGCTGCTCGACGAAGCGCGCCGCGCGTGGGCTGCGATCAAGCAGACCGGCGGCGCCGATCCGATGGCGCAATCGACGGCGTTGACGAAGCTCGCCGACGACGAGCGCGGCATCGTCGCCGAAGCCGGCGTGATCGGTGACCTCGCGTCCGACGAGATCGATTCGATCGGCAAGAAGCCGGCCGACAAGCGCACGCAAGAAGAGAGCGTGCGCGTGGTCCAGCTCAAGAACCTCGATCTGTATCTCGAGGGCGGTCGCACGAAGATCGCCGAGGCGCGCCGCAAGCTGCAGGACTTCGACGCCGAGCACGGTGTGTCGAGCGCCGAGGCCGCGCTCGTCGCGCTCAAGCGCGCGCGCGAGCAGCTCCTCGATCCGGTGACGGTGATGCGCGAGGTCGCGCGCGATCAGGTCGAGCTGTTGCAGCAGACCACGGCGGTCGCGCAGGTCGAGAGCAAACCGGTGCTGACGATGGGCTCCGCGGCCGCCGAAGCCCCGGTCATCCCCGGCTGGCTCGAGCCGCCCGCGCTCGGCGAACGCGAAGGTACGCTGCACGATCGGCTCGACGAGATCCGCATGCGCGTGCAGGCCGGCGTCGATAACGCCGACAAAGGCTCGGCCGCGCCGAAGCCCGAAGAGGCGAAGGCACTCGACCACTTCAAGATCGCGTTGCCGCACGTGACCGCAGCGACCGACGCCATGACGCACGCGAAAGACAGCCTCGCGAGCGCGCAGCTTCCCGACGCGCAGAAGAGCGAGCGGCAGGCGCTCGACGAGCTCGCCAAGGCGATCGAAGAGTTCGCCGATCTCAAGCAGACGATCGAGCTCGCCTACGCGACGCAGCAGCAGCTCGTCGGTTTGCTCTCGCCCGAAGGCGACACCAAGCTGCCGCCCGCCGAGCGCGCGCAAGATACGAACGACGCGCTCGACGGCAACCTCGCGCGGGTCGATCGAATCAAGCAACAGCTGGTCGACGAGACCGCGAAGATCGACGAACAGGCGAAGCAGGTCGACGCCAAGCTCGCCGAAGCGGCGAACGGCACGGGCAGCGCCGCGCCAGATCCGAAGCAGCTCGAAGCGGCGAAGCAGCAAGCGCAACAACAGATCGACCAGGCGAAGCAGCAGATGGCGCAGGCCGAGCAGCTGCGCGGAGAAGCCGCCGCGGCGCTCGCCGAGCTGCCCGGCGCGATCAAGGCCAGCAAAGATCCGCTCGCGAAGGCAAAGCTCGCCGAGGACAAGCTCGCCGAGCTGCGCAAGCTGTTCTTCTCGGTGATCGAGCACCTGCAGGAGCTCATCCGCGAGCAAGGCGAGACGCGCGACGCGACCGCTAAGGCCGATACCGAAGACGACTTCACGCGCGAGCCGGAGATCCCGACGCTCGTGAAGGATCAAGATCAACACTCGCAGATGGCGCAGGCGATCACCGACGCGCTCGCAAAACAGGCCGACGCCGCGCAAAAACAGCCGCAGCAACAAGGCCACGGCCAGGGACCCGATCCGAAAGCGCTCGCCGGCGCCGCCGATGAAGTCCGCCAGGCGAAGATCGAGATGACCGGCGCGAAGAGCACGCTCGACAAGGCCGCCGCGAAGACCGCGTCGGTGAAGCTCGCGCCGGCCGTCGACAGCCAGGCCAAGGCGATCGAGCACCTGAAGAAGGCGCTCGAGCTGTTGCAGCCGCCGAAGCAGAACAAGAACGATCAAAAAGATCAGCAGCAACAGCAGCAGCAGCAACAACAACAGAAGCAGCAGCAACAGCAGCAGCAAGGCGGCGCCGGTCAGCGCGCGCGCGATGAAGACGCCAAGCGGCAACGCGAGAAGCAACAGCACGGCCAGAGCGAGCCGGTGGATCAGGATTGGTAATGAAGCGACTGCTCGTGATCGCGCTGGTGTGCCTGGCCGGCGTCGCGTCCGCCGACGCGCCGCAGGCGCGGTTCTCGCTCGAGCGCGGCGCGCAACCGCACGCCGGCATGCCGTTCAAGCTGCTGCTCGCCGCCGGCGGCTTCGATCAGAGCCCGGCGCCCGAGCAACCGAAGCTGACGATCGCGAACGCGACGGTGACGCCGCTCGGTGCGTCGCCGAACGTGTCGCAATCGATCGAGATCATCAACGGCCGGCAATCGGTGACGTCGAGCGTGACGTGGATCTTCAGCTATCGCATCGAAGCCGCGAATCCCGGCCAGCTGCAGATTCCGACGACCGCGATCACGCAGGGCAGCAAGCGCGCGACCGCGCAGGGCGCGACGATCGATCTCCACGCCGTGCCGTCGACCGACGACATGAAGCTCGAGCTGCACTTGCCCGATCGGCCGGTGTTCGTCGGCGAGACCGTCGAGGTCGACCTCGTCTGGCTGTTCCGCAGCCAGCCCGAAGATTGGACGTTCGCGCTCGCGATGGCGCAGCTTCCGGAGCTCACCGTGAGTGCGCCGCCGGTGACCGATCGCCGCAAAGTCATCGAGGTCGCATCGGCGACGAAGACGCTCGATCTGCCGTTCACGATGGACGAAACGGATATCAGCGGTCAGAAGTGGGGGCGCGCGACGATCAAGATGTTCGTCGCGCCGCATCAGTCGGGCAAGCTCGCGATCCCGCCGACCCAAGTCACCGCCGCGCTGCCGACCGGACCGCGCGACTTCTTCGGCACCGCCGAGACGCAGCTGTATCGCACGGGCGATGTCGCGCGCACTCTCGAGGTCAAGCCGCTGCCGGAGACCGACAAGCCGGAGGGCTTCGCCGGCGCGGTCGGCACCAACTTCTCGATCGCGGTCGGCACGACGCGCTCGGTCGTGCAGCTCGGCGAGCCGCTCGAGCTCGCGATCACCGTGAAGTCGTCGGAGCGGTTGGACGCGCTCGCGCTGCCCAAGCTCGACGGTCCCGGCATGTTGCCGGCCGACAAGTTCAGCGTGCCCGCCGACGTGCCGACGGGCGAGCTCTCCGACGACGGCAAGTCCAAGACGTTCAAAGTCTCGGCGGTGATCACCGCGCCGACGACGGAGATCCCCGCGCTCTCGCTCGCCTACTTCGATCCGGTCAAGGGCACGTATCAGACGGTTCGCAGCGAGCCGATCGCGCTGTCGGTCGCGGGCTCGGTCGTCGTCGGTGCAGGCGATGTCGTGTCGAGCCTGCCGAAGAAGCTCGCGCCGGCCGGCTCGGGCAATGGCGATACGATCGATCTCGCGCAGGTGCCGGTCGAGCTCGCGTTGTCGGCGCCGGGCGCCGCGTCGCAGAAGCCGCTCGGCGGCGTCGTGCTGTGGTTGCTCGTCGGCCTGCTCTACGCCGTGCCGCTCGTGATCTTGTTCTTCCGCACCTGGCAGCTGCGCACGCAAACACAGCGCGACGAAGCTTCCGAGATTCGCACCGCGCGCAAGAAGCTCGATGCCGAGCTCGACCGCGCGACGAACGCTCCGGCGCGCGAGACGGCCGGCCCGCTCGCGGCGGCGATGCGTGCGCTCGCCCGCGTGACCGAGCGCGAGCCCGACCGCGAGCTGCTCGCGCGGCTCGAGACCGAGAGCTTCGCGCCGAACGCATCGAGCTCGCCGTTGCCGAGCGAGCTGCTCGCGAAGATCCGCGAGGCGAACGAGCCGCGGCGGCCGAGCAAGCGCCCGGCGACGGCGACCGCGCTCGTGCTGTTCGGCATCGCGCTCGCGGCGCCGCGGATCGGAGCGGCCGATCAGCTCGCCGACGGGCGCGCCGCGTATCAAAAGGCGATGACCGTCACCGATGCGAGCGCGCGCAAGGTCGCGTTCCAGCAAGCCGAGACGCTGCTCGCGCAGCCGCACTCGGATCGTCCCGAGCTGCTCGCCGATTGGGGCAACGCCGCGCTCGGCGCAGGTGACATGGGCACGGCCGTGCTCGCGTATCGCCGCGCGCTCGCGATCGATCCGAGCAACGCACGCGCACAGCGCAACCTCGCGTGGCTGCGCGGTCGCTTGCCCGATGCGCTCCGCCCGACCACGACCGCCGGCGCCGCCGATGCGTTGCTGTTCTTCCACGACTGGCCGGTCTCGCGGCAATGGCTCGTCGGCGGGCTCGCGTTCGCAGCTGTGGTGCTCTTGCTCGTGCCGTGGCGTGGCTCGCGCCGCCGCGGCCTCGCGATGCTCGCGATCTTGCCGGGCATCGTGTGGGTCGCGATGACCACATCGGCGCTCACCGACGATCGCCACGCCGACGACGCCGTCGTCACCGACTCGGTCGTGCTGCGCGCCGCCGATAGCGCCGGTGCGCCGGCCGCATTGCCGCAGGCGTTGCCGCGCGGCACCGAGGTCGACGTGATCGAGCAGCGCAAGCCGTGGACGAAGGTCCGCGTCGCGAGCGGCACGGCAGGCTGGGTTCCCGACGGCGCGGTTCAGAGCGTGCGTTGACGATCGAGCTGCTGCTCGGCCGGCATCCGTCGAGCACCCGCGAGCAACGCGACTTTCGGCTCGCGGCCGGCGGCGACGGCATCGTCTACACGGCGAGCCCGCGGCGGATCTGGGCGATCGACACGCGCACCGCGCGCATCGAGCTGTTCGCGCCGGAATTCGACGAGATCAGCGGGCTCGCGGTCGATGGTCGCGGCGGCCTGCTGATCAGCGAGCAACCACGCGACCGCGTCTGCCGGCTCGATCTCGCGACGCGCGCGATCGATCGCAGCGTCGAGGTTCGCGTTCCCGGCGCGATCGCGTGTGTCGGCGAGCGCGCGTTCGTCGCATCGCACCGCACCATCGTCGAGATCGATCGCGCGTTCACCACGGCAACGCACTACGCCGGCGGCGGTGTTGGCATCGTCGACGGGCCGGTGACCTCGGCGGGGTTCCGCGAGGTCCACTCGCTCGTCGATCATCGCGGCGCGCTGTACGTCAGCGATCACAACTCGCTCCGCCGCATCGATCTCGCGACCGACACGGTGAGCTCCGTCGGTCACGGGCTCAGCGAGCAGCACTCGCTCGTCAGCTGCGGCACGTATCTGTTCGGCTGCCGCGTCGGGCTCGAGCGACTCGAACCGAACGGCGCGGTCACGACGCTCGGCACCGAGAGCGTCCGCGCGATCGCGGGCACGAACGGCGAGCTGTTCTCGGCGTCGAGCTCGCAGCTATCGCGAGTCGATCCCGAGACCGGGGTCGCGACCGAGATCGGCCTGCTCGCCGACTACGCCGACAACTACGGCGCGTGCGGCGCGATGGTCGCATTGCACGGCTCGCAGCTCGCACTGTTGACGACCGCATCGCCGACGCTCGCGATCGTCGATCTCGCGACCGGCAAGCACGACGCGGTCCGCATCGCACGTGCACGTCACGCGACCGCACTCGCGTTCGACGGCGGCGATCGGCTGTACGCGTGCGACTGGACCGCCGGCGTGCTGTGCATCGCGTTCGGCGCGCGCACCGTGGCCGCGATTCCGGGTATCACCGGCGCCGACCGGCCCGACGCGATCGCGGTCGGCGCGCCCGATCAACTGCTCGTCTCGCTGTGGACCAAGCGCCAGCTCGTCGCGCTCGATCTGAGCACCGGCGTGCAGACCGTGCTCGCCGAGCTGCCGTTTCCAGTCAAGCTCGCGTACGACGGCCGCGGCGCGCTCTACCTCGGCGGCGCGAGCCTCGAGAAGCTCGAGCTGAGCACGAACCGACGCTCGGTCGTCGCCGAAGGTCATTGCGACGCGCTCGCGATCGCGCAAAACGGCGACGTCTACGTCGCGCGCGGATCGCAGATCCTGCGCGGCGGCGTCACGCCGGTCGTCGGCAGATCCGAGACCACCGAGCTCGAGCTCGGCACGCTGCCGGGCTCGATCGGACGCGTTCGCGCGATGTGCGCGCTGGACGACGACTCGCTCGGCATCGTCGATTACGATCACGACGTCGTGCTGCGAGTTAGACTCCGCCAATGACTCGCCGGCTCTATCACGAC
>DASXEF010000287.1:0-4218 GCA_036490255.1 Kofleriaceae bacterium | reverse complement strand
ACATGACCGCGTGTGTGATCGGGTCGAGGAAGTACATGACGTCCATGTCGGCATCGAGCGTCGGCGAGATTCCAGACAACATCGTCGACGTCGCCGAGCCCCAGCCGGCGAGGCATTGCTGGACGACGGGTGTGAACGGATCGTCGGGCGCGCGCATGCACGCCACCGGCTGATCGCCCGTACACGTCATCGCCGGATTCGCGGTCAGCACGACCGGATAGATCAGCGATGCGCCGTTGACGAGCACGAGCTTCACCAACAGGTTCGGGAACGCGCTCTGCGCGCCGCCGCTGCCATTGCTGCCGCCCATCGAGCTCGGATCGATCTCGAGCGTCGCGCCGCACGCGCTGCCGATCGTCAGCGTGAACCCGTAGCCGCCGGCATCGACTTCTTGGGTCGTGAACTTCGTCGATCCGGCAACGGCGAGGCCGCCGTGATTGCCGGTCGTCTTGCACGGCATGCCGCCGGTCGTCACCGCCGGCAGCTCGATCGTGCAGTTGTTCATCGCCTGTGCGCCGACCGTGCAGCCGTAGCCGCCGGCAGTCGCCGTTTGCTGCTCGATCACGCAGCCGAGCGCGTTCGTGGTGACGTCGACGTCGCTCGACGTGCACATGCACGCGACGTTCGGCAGGCACGTGTTCGTCGCCGTGCACGTGCTGTCCGAGCCAACGCCGGCACCGTCGACGCACGTGCGGCCGCCGAGCCGGCACTCTTCGCCGTGCAGCGGGCCTGCCGCAGTCGTGATCAGGCACGTCTCGTTCGTGCTCACACCCGCCTGATCGTCGAACACGAACTGCGAGCATTCGATCGCGCTGCCGTCGAGGTAGCCGTCGCAATCTTCGTCGTCGCCCTCGGCAACCACGAACGCCGAGCCGGCGGCGCCGCTGAACCCGGCGCACGCCGCGTTCGTCACCGGCGTCTTCGCGTTCGCGACCGGGCTCCACAAGAACGGCAGCGCCGCCCCCGCCGAGCCGAGATCGGCCGTGTAGACGTCGATCTCGTGCAGGTTCACGGGCAGGTCTAGCAGCAGCGCCGCAGTCACCGGCACGCCGGCACTGCCGTCGCTCGTGTAGCCGACGACGATCGCCGCAGCGATCGTGCTGGTGTAGCCGTTGCTCTCGAACTCGAACGTGACGTCGTGACCGTCGTACGTCGCGGTGTCACCGCCGTTGCTCGGGTCGCGTACGAAGATGTTCTGCGTCGTCGTGGTTTGCGGCGTCGTGCCCTGCAGCGCTGCAGCAACCGGCGCGGGTACGGTGAGCGATGTCGACGAATCGAGCGCCTGACTGACGTTGTCGATGCCGAGATACACGCGCAGGAAGTGCACGTTCGACGGCGCGTTCGTCGCGACGATCTGGACTCCGCCCGCCTTGCTATGGCACGCGAAGACCATGGCGATCGCAAACCAGGCGAACGTCGGCCGCATCCCTCTAGCGTAAGCTCGAACCGAGGCGGCGTGCTAGGTTTTGCCGGCATGCGCAGCGTCGTGATCGCGATCGCGTTCGGGGTTGTGACCGCCGTCGCGCAGGCTGACACCGTCACACAACGCGCGCACGCGGCCGCGAGCTTCGATCCCGACACGATCTACAACGTGCCGCGCGGCGATGCCCCCACCGAGGGCCCAGCCGATGCGCCGATCACGATCGTCGACTGGAGCGACTACCAGTGCGGGTTCTGCAACCGCGTCCAGGTCACGCTCGATCGGCTCGGCCGGCTCTATCCAGGGCAGATCCGCTGGGTGCATCGCGAGCTGCCCGAAGACGAAGACGAGCCGCTCGCCGCCGAAGCCGCGCGTGCCGCGGCGGCGCAGGGGCGATTTAGGCCCATGCACGATCGGCTGTTCGCGCTCGCCGGCCGCGTCGATCGCGCCGGCGTCGAGCTGATCGCGCGCGAGCTCGGCCTCGACATGATCAAGTTCCGCGGCGATCTCGATGCCGGGACGTATCGCGCGTCGATCAAGACCGACCTCGCCGACGCCTATCGCCTCGGCATCACCGGCACGCCGACCACGTTCATCAACGGCCGCGTGATCCACGGCAACCAGCCGCTCAAGACGTTCGCCGACGTCATCGATCAAGAGCTCGTGCGCGCCGACGCCGAGCGCGCGAAGCAGCCACTCGATCTCTACACGTCGCTCGTCGAGGCCGGCAAACCCTCTGCCGACGCGCCGCCCGAAACGACGAACCCCATCGTACCGCTCGATCCGAACCACGGCTATCGCGTCGGCTTGGGCTTGCCCGGTCATCAGAGCGGTCCCGACGACGCGCTCGTCACGATCGTCGAGTGGAGCGACTTCCAGTGCCCGTTTTGCGCGAAGGCGGCGCCGGTGCTCGCGCACGTTCGTCAGAAGTACGGCAACGACGTGCGGATCGTCTATCGCCACATGGCGATGATCTTTCATCAGCGCTCGGCGATCGCCGCCGAAGCGGGCGTCGCCGCCGCCGAGCAGGGCAAGTTCTGGCAGTTCCACGACGAGGTGTTCGCGCATTTCGGTCACCTGACGCGCGACGATCTCGAGAGCTACGCGAAAGCGGTCGGCCTCGACATGGAGAAATTTCGCAGCGCGCTCGACACCCGCAAATATCACGACGCGGTGATCGCCGAGACGGCGGCTGCCGAAGCGCTCGGGGTCGACGGCACGCCGACGATGTTCATCAACGGCCAGCCGATCACCGGCGCGCGCGACGAAGCGACGATGGATCACATCATCGACGCGCACCTGCAGCAGTCGCGCAACGCGATCGCGCGCGGCGTCGCCCGCAGCGATCTCTATCCGATGCTGATGAGCATGGCCGCCGACAACGATCGCGCCGATCCGTCGGCGATCCCGGTGCCGACCAACGGCGGCCTCGAGCTGCGCCAGGACGATCGCAGTCGGTCGGTTGCCGCGGCGTGCCGGCTTCACGACAGCGCGCGTGCGGCGAGGCTCGCGGGAGCGCTGTCGGGCGATCCACGGCATCGCGCCGAGGACGTCTGCACCGGCGAAGGCGTGGACTTGCCACGCTGACAGTGCGGCGTAATTGCGCCGACGGTTTTGACGACGGCTGTGTCGGTTCGTTCTCGTTTGTTGATCCTCGGACACACGCGCATCGCGAATTTTCGTCGCCTACACGGGCTATGTCGCGCAATGACAGTCCACGCGACGTGGCACTCGCGATGCAAAGCTGGTCGCCGCGATGGGTCGGTTCGGTGACTATGAAGTGCTCTCGCCGCTAGCCAGCGGCGGGATGGGCGGCGTGTTTCTCGCCCGGCACGTCCCGACCGAAGATCGCGTCGCGCTCAAAGTTCTCGATCCGGCGTTTGCCGACTCTCCCGAGATCGTCAGCCGACTGTATGCAGAGCTGCGTGTATCTGCGCGCGCGAGCCATCCGGGCCTGGTGTCGATCCGCGCTGCGAGCAAGAGCAGCGACGACGTCCCGTACCTGGTCATGGAGTACATCGAAGGCGAGACGCTCGCCGACGTCGGCGATCAGCTCTCGCTCGCGGCGAAGCTCGGCGTCACCGCGCAGATCGCATTCGCGCTCGCCGCCCTGCACGGCTCGGGCATCGTCCACTGCGATGTGAAACCCGAAAATGTCCTCGTGCTCGAGCGCGGCCGCTGGTCGGGTTGGCCGCGGATCAAAGTGATCGATTTCGGCGTCGCGCGCGCGACCGACGAAGCCGCGCCCGAAGACGCGTCTGTGGCCGGCACGCCGGCGTACATGGCGCCCGAGCAATGGCGCGGCAAGCCCGAGCCGGCGTCGGACGTCTACGCGCTCGGCTGCCTGCTGTTCGAGCTCGTCACCGGCTCGTTGCCGTTCGAAGGCTCGCTCGGCGAGCTGTTCAACGCGCACGCGGAGCGCCGGCCGAGCCGGCCGTCGTGGCTCGCGCCGAACGTGTCGATCGAGGTCGAGCGGCTGATCTTGCGCGCGCTCGCGAAAGACCCGGCGATGCGCCCGACGATGACCGAGCTCGCGGTCAAGCTCGACGAGCTCGCGGGTGCGGCGTTGCCGCAAGGCTCCGGCGAGATTCCGCTCAAGCTCGCAGTCTAAAATCGTACTCGTACTCGTACTCGTGCCAATGGCTAGCGCACCCGGCCGTGGGTTCAGGTGCCAGCCATCGATCCGGTCTGCACCGCAGCGCGCTCAGCTCGCAGTCTAAAATCGTACTCGTACTCGTACTCGTGCCAATGGCTAGCGCACCCGGCCGTGGCTTCAGGTGCCACAGCCATCGATCCGG
>DASXEF010000261.1:0-2520 GCA_036490255.1 Kofleriaceae bacterium | reverse complement strand
GACGCCGTGGGTCGTCGCCGACGGCGTGCGCCGCGCGGTTTATCTCACGGCCGGCAAGCATCACGTGCAATGGCGCTATCGCGCGGCCGGGCTCGACGGCGCTCTCGTGCTCGCCGCGCTCGGGCTCGCCGCGTGCCTCGCGTTCGCAGCGCTGGGCATCGCGCGCCGTCGAGGCTAACCTCGCGCGGTGGTAATGATCCCGACGCTCGAGACCGAGCGACTGATCCTGCGCGGCCATGGTGTCGACGATCTCGCGAGCTGCGCCGCGCTGTGGGCCGATCCGGTCGTCGTGAAGTTCATCGGCGGCCAGCCGTCGACCGAAGAGCAAGCGTGGGCGCGCCTGCTGCGCTACGTCGGCCACTGGGAGCTGCTCGGCTTCGGGTTCTGGGCGGTGTTCGAGCGCGCGACCGGCGAGTTCGTCGGCGAGATCGGCGCCGCCGATTTTCGCCGCGACATCACGCCGCCGATCGGCAACCTCGAGACCGGTTGGGTGCTCGCGCGCGGCGCACACGGCAAGGGTTACGCGACCGAAGCGCTGCGCGGCGTGCTCGCGTGGCTCGACGTCAAGTTTCCGGACAAGCCGACGGTGTGCGTGATCGATCACGGCAACACCGCGTCGCTCGGCGTCGCCAAGAAGACCGGCTACGTGCCGATCGGCACGCGCACCTATCACGGCGACGAAGTCATGATCCTGCGCCGGCTCGCGCGTGATACGTCACAGCCATGAAGAAGATCCTGGTCGCGGTGATCCTCGTGGGCTCGGTCGTCGCCATCGCCGGCTCGGTCGATCGCAAGCACGTGTGGGCGTGGAAAGGCGCGGGCGACTGCAAGGCGCTCGTCAACGGCAACGACGCGTACTGCAAGAGCGGCGACTGCAAGGCGATCGTCAATCACAACGATGCGTATTGCCAGAGCGGTGATTGCAAAGCCGTGATCAACAAGAACGACGCGTACTGCACGAGCGGCGATTGCAAAGCGATCGTCAACGGCAACGATGCGTACTGCAAGAGCGGCGATTGCAAGGCGATCGTCAACGGCAACGATGCCTACTGCGAGAGCAAGGGCTGCAAAGCCGTCGTCGACGGCAACGACGCGTACTGTCCCTGAGCCATGCGGAACCTCGTCGTCGCCGCCCTGCTGCTGGTCTCGGTCGTCGGGCTCGCAGACACCGCGCAGTTCGACCACAAGCACGTCTGGGGTTGGAAGAACCCGGGCGACTGCAAAGGCCTGGTATCGGCCAACGATTACTACTGCAAGACGAAGGACTGCAAAGCTCTCGTCGACAGCAACGACTACTACTGCACGACGAAAGACTGCAAAGCGATCGTCGATCGCAACGACTACTACTGCACGACCGGCGATTGCAAAGCGATCGTCGACGCCAACGACTACTACTGCACGACGAAAGACTGCAAAGCGATCATCAGCGGCAACGACTATTACTGCGAGAGCAAGGCGTGCAAGGCGATCGTCGACGGCAACGACTACTACTGCCCTAGTTCTTGACGTCCGGTCCGCGGACGAGCTTGTCGGTCACGCCTTTGGCCGAGTTCTCCGCGATCGCCGCCTGCGCGAAGCGGCGCACGTCGACGAGAAAATCGGTGCCGAGGTTGGGCGCGAACTTCTGCGCGGTGGCCGCGGCGAGATGATCGAGCTTGTGATCGGTGTGCCATTCGTTCGCGGTCTGTGACGCCGAGACCGCGCGCCGCGTCGTGAACATGAGTAGGCCGGTCTTGACGTCGAACATCGTCGCTTCGAGGTAGCCCTCGACGACCTGGTGCTGGCCCGGCAAGAAGAACGCGCCGAGCACGGTCGCGTAGCCCCACGCCCACGCGTTGACGTAGTGATCCTTCTCGATCACCTCGCGATACAGCACGATGTAGCGCAACCGATAGCGCGCGGCGGCCTCTCGGAGGGCCTCCATGCCGAGCGCGCCCGACGGGATCGGCATCATCTCGGTGACGAGCGAGAACGACGCATCCTCGCGCAGCCGTTTGACGAGCGTGTCGAGCCCGTCGGGCACGTGCTCGTAGTCCGGCGACGGACCGTGCCAGTCACTCGCGGTGATCACCGGCAACACTCCGACGCGCGACGGCAAGTCGAGCTCGATCGGCGACGCCAGGATCGTTTGCAGCTGGTCTTCCGAGAGCTGGCCGTTGGGGCTGCTCGAGAACTCCGAGTGATCGAGCGGCTTCGGCGGCGGCGCGTCGAGGCTCGCCGAGCCGGCGGCGGCCATCGGCGCCGACGCCATATGCGGAGCCGCTGCTGCACATCCCGAGAGCACACACGCGATCAGCACGAGTCGGTTCATGCTCAGTGAACGACGGCCGATCGCGCGGCTTACAGTTACTCGGCGCTACACACGCGATCGAGCGTCTCGCGCGACGACTTCACTCGACCTTTCGCGATCTCCCACACCGTCTCGACGACGCGATCGTTCACGGGAGTCGCGATGTTTGCCAGCTTGCCGCGGCTCGAGACTTCTCCGTTAAGAAAGTCGATTGCTGGAATACGCCCGCG
>DASXEF010000196.1:0-1999 GCA_036490255.1 Kofleriaceae bacterium | reverse complement strand
CCCGCGCTGACGGCGACCGACAAGCGCGGCTTGCTCGAAGAGCTCGCCGCGTACATGGCGAGCCATCACACGCGCATCGATCGGCCGTCGCTCACGCGCGTGCTGATCGAGCGCGAGCAGCTCGCGTCGACCGCGATCGGCGAGGGCGTCGCGATCCCGCACGGCAAGCTCGCGGCGGTCGGCGAGATCGTCGCCTGCCTCGGTCGCGCGCGCGCCGGCGTCGATTTCGATTCGATGGACGGCCAGCCGACGTTCTTGTTCTTCGTGCTGGTCGCGCCGGAGTCGTCGACCGGAGCGCACCTCAAGGCCCTCGCGCGGATCAGCCGCGTGTTCAAGGACCCCGAGTTCCGTCGCCGCTTGCTCGCCGCGCCGGATGCCGAGTCGATGTACACCGTAGTCGCGGAAGAGGACGCCAAGTACTGAGATGGCGATCTCCGTCGGCGAGTTGGTCGAGCGCGCGGAGCTCGGCGCGACCGCGGTGGCGGGGCGGCGCGGGCTCGATCGCCAGGTCAACGTCCCGCGGATCCAGAAGCCGGGGCTCGCGTTGACGGGCTGGCCGGAGCAGCTGCATGAAGGCCGCGTGCTCGTCCTCGGCGGCACCGAGATCGATTATCTCGCCGCGACCGAGCGCGCGCGCAGCGTCGGCATCGAGACGCTGCTCGCCAGCGAGCCGGCATGTGTCGTCGTGTGCCGCGGCCGCGCGGCGCCGATCGAGCTCGTGACGGCGGCCGAAGCCCACGGCGTGCCGCTGATCTCGTCGACGCTCGCGACCGCCGACTTCATCGCGGCCGTCACGGCGTGGATGGGCGATCGGCTCGCACCGTCGACACAGTTGCACGGCGTGATGGTCGACGTGCTCGGCATCGGCGTGCTGATGATCGGCAAGAGCGGCATCGGCAAGAGCGAGACCGCGCTCGATCTCGTCGTGCGTGGCCATCGCCTGGTCGCCGACGACGTGATCTTGGTGCGCCGTCACGGCCGCACGCTGTCGGGCCGCGGCGCCGGCATGCTCGGTCACCACATGGAGATCCGCGGTCTCGGCATCATCAACGTCGAAGATCTGTTCGGCATCTCCGCGGTGCGCGAATCCAAGGTCGTCGATCTGATCGCCGAGCTCCACGAGTGGGACGGCGACGTCGAATACGATCGGCTCGGCGTCGACGATCGCGTCGAGACGCTGCTCGAGATCGACGTGCCGAAAATCCTCTTGCCGGTGCGGCCGGGCCGCAGCCTCGCGACGCTGATCGAGGTCGCCGCGCGCAATCAGCTGCTCAAAGCACAGGGCATCTACTCGGCGCGCGCGTTTCGCGATCAGCTCGATCGCGCGCTCGCGGTCAAGCGCGACGGCGACAAGGACGCGGTCGAGTAATGCAGATCGTGATCGTCACGGGACTGTCCGGCGCCGGCAAGAGCACAGCGCTGCGTGCGCTCGAGGACATCGAGTTCACGTGCGTCGACAACATCCCGGTGCCGCTCGTCGTGCAGATGGTCGATCACCTCGCGCACGAAGGCGACCGCGACAAGCTCGCGATCGCGATCGACGCGCGCCAACGCAAGAACCTCGCCGCATGGGCCGACACGACCGCGAAGCTGCGCGGCGCCGGCCATCGCCTCGAGGTCATGTTCCTCGACGCCAGCGACGAAGCGCTGCTGCGGCGATTCTCGGAGACGCGGCGGCGCCACCCGCTGTCGGGCGACGATCTCTCCGAAGGCGTGCGTCGCGATCGCGAGGTCATGCAGGACCTGCGCGAGGGCGCGATGATCGTCGACACGACGAACCTCAACATGCATCAGCTCAAAGCGATCATCCAGGATCGCTACGGCGGCGACGGCAAGCTCGCGGTCACGCTGGTCTCGTTCGGCTTCAAGCACGGCCTGCCGCTCGAGTTCAACCTCGTGTTCGACGTACGGTTCCTGCCGAACCCGTACTTCGAGCCGTCGCTCACGCACTTGGATGGTCGCGATCCGACGGTCGCGAAGTTCGTGCTCGGCCCCGACT
>DASXEF010000107.1:0-5678 GCA_036490255.1 Kofleriaceae bacterium | reverse complement strand
CGTCGTTCGCGAACGCGAGGCGATTCCCGTCGATGATGCACGCGGCTTCGACCTCGCCGGCGAGCAACGCCTTCACCGCGAGCCGCTCGCCGCCGACGTGATCGCCGTGCTTGCCGAGCAGCACGTCGTGCTTGACGGCTTCAACGTCGACGCCGGCGCTCGCAAAGTCGCCGAGCGGGATCAACGTTGCCTGCGGCGAATCACCGGCGCCGACGCCGACGCGCTTGCCGCGCAGATCGGCGAGCGTCTTCGCCGGTGACTCGGCGCGCACGAGCACGACGCTCGTCAGATCGCGATCGGTGTCGCGCATCGCGATCGCGCGCGCTTTGCGGCCTTGTTTCGCCGCGGCCGCTTCCGCTTGCAGCAACGCGAGCGGCGAGTTCCACGCGACGTCGATGTCGCCGCGCAGGTGCGCTTCGACCTGGCGCTCGTAGTTGGTGAACAGCACGTAATCGAACGGCAGGCCGCGCGCGGCGAACCACTCGCGGAAGCCATCCCAGATCGGGACGACCTTCGCGTCGTAGGCAACGGCACCCAAGATGAGCTCCCGCATCAGAATAGCGGGAGGCCGCAGACGGCCTTGCCGATGAAGTCGTAGAGCACGTCGGTGGTCGGGCCCATGACCAAGGCGGCGCGCGCGTCGCGGAACACACGCTCGACGCCGACTTCTTTGCGGAACGCGGCGCCGCCGCACACGCGCATCGCGAGATCGGTGACCTCGGCGGCGCATTCACCGGCGGCGGCTTTGCTCTCGAGCACGCGCAGCATCGTGTCGGGCCGATTCGCGGCCATCGCGGCGAGCGTGTCGCCGTTGAGCGCCTTGGTCTGATCGGTCTTGATGCGCATGCGTGCGACGAATGCGCGCACCGTCGGCAGATCGGCCACGGACGAGCCCGCGTGTGCGAACGTCGTCGCGCCGGCGTGCTTCGCCGTGCGCTCGACCGCAGTTTCCATCAAGCCCGCCGAGACGCTCGCGGACAGCAAATTGAAGCACGGCAGCACGACGCTCATCATGATGCCGAAGCCGGCGCCGTCGTCGCCGAGCCGATTCGCCACCGGAATGCTCGCCGCTTCAGCGGTGATCGGCGAGCTATCGTTGCCGCGCAAGCCGAGGCCGTCGAACGTGCCTTCGGTGCGCAGGCCCGCGGTCGTCCGCGGCACGAGCCACAACGTCGACATCTCGCTGCCGGCGGTCGGCTTGCTCGACCACACGTAGCTGTCGGCGTGATGCGCCGAGGTCACCCAGCTCTTCTTGCCGGTGAGCTTGACCGTGTTGCCATCGGCGGTCGCCGTGCCGAGCGATGCCCAGAACTGGCTGCGCGATCCGAATTCGGAGAACGCGAGCGTGGTGAGGTGCTTGCCGGCCGCGATCGCTTGCTTCGTCGCGTCGTCGCCGTGCGCGCGGATCACCGCGCTGCCGGAATAGTGCATGCACACGATCATCGCGGTCGACGCGCACTCGCGCGCGAGCCGCTCGACGACGCGCGAGGCATCGCCGAGGTTCGCGACCGCGGCGAGCCCGCTCGCGCGGAACGCATCGATCGCTTTGGCCGGAAACGCGGCGGTGCGATCGACTTCGATCGCGTTTGCCGCGGCGATCGCGGCGACTTCTTCTAACTGCTTGTCGAGCTCGAACATGTGATCTCCAGCGCGGCATCGCGCGGAGTCACCGCGTCAGCCGCTGTTGCGCGATCCGGCGCCGCCGGATCTCCGTTGCATTCAAAGGCGGAACATCGCGGTGACGCTACCGCAAAATGGTCGATACTGCCGCGATGCGCAGCGTCATCGCCGCAAGCTTCATCGTTGCCGGGTGCTCCGGATCACCACCGCCGCCCGTCGCGATGCCATCGCCGCCTCCACCTGCGCCGGCCGAGGTCGCGAAGCTGCCGGATCCGCCGCCGCCGGCATTTCGCCTGCCGACCGACGTGCTGCCGTCACACGAGACGATCGAGCTGACGATCGATCCGACCAAGGCGAGCGCACCCGGCGCGATTCACATCGACGCGAACGTCACCAAGCCGACGCGCGTGGTCTGGATGAACGCGCTCGACCTGCACGTTCACGACGCGACGCTCGGCGGCAAGCCGGCGCGCGTGATCGAAAAAGCCGACGTGATCGGCCTCGTCGTCGATGCCGAGCTGCCGATCGGCCCGCTCGCGATCGACGCGAAGTTCGAGGCGCCGATCGACAAGGAGCATTCCCGCGGGATCTACGCCGCCGCCGAAGGCAACGAATCGTACGCGTACACGTTCTTCGAGCCGATCGATTCGCGCCGTGCGTTCCCGAGCTTCGACGATCCGAGCTTCAAGATTCCGTGGACGCTCGTGTTCCACGTCCGCGCGAACGACGTCGCGCTCGGCAACGCGCCGGTCGCGAAAGAGACGCCGGAAGCCAACGGGATGAAGCGCGTCGAGCTCGCGGAGAGCAAGCCGCTGCCGAGCTATCTCGTCGCGTTCGTCGTCGGTCCGTTCGACGTGATCGACGACGGGCTCGCGGGCCGCGCGAATACGCCGGTTCGCTTCGTCGTGCCCAAAGGCCACCAAGCCGAGCTCGCGTTCGCGAAGTCGGTGACGCCGCATATCGTCGGCGCGCTCGAAGACTACTTCGACATGCCGTATCCGTTCGTCAAGCTCGACGTCGCCGTCGTGCCGCGGTTCTGGGGAACGATGGAGCATCCCGGCATCGTCGCGCTCGGCCAGCCGCTCACGCTGATCAAGCCCGAGCAAGACACCCGCGATCGCGAAGACCGCTACACCGACATCGCCGCGCACGAGCTCGGCCATTACTGGTTCGGCGATCTCGTCACGATGAAGTGGTGGGACGACATCTGGCTCAACGAGGCGCTCGGCGAGTGGCTCGACAAGATCATCACGAATGCGGTGATGCCGCAGTGGCACGTGCTCGACTGGCGGATGGGCGAGTCGAGCGCCGGGATGGCCGCCGACGAGACCGTGTCGGTCAAGCCGATCCATCGCGTGATCACGAGCAACGATCAGATCGAAGGCTCGTTCGACAACGCGATCACCTATTTCAAAGGCGCGTCGATCATCCACGCGTGCGAAGCGTTCGTCGGCGCCGACAAGTGGCAGACGTTCATCCGCAGCTATATCCGCAAGCACGCCGGCGGCAACGCCGACGATCGCGACTTCGTAAACGAGATGCGCGCTGCGCTCGGCGATCCGGTCGCGACCGCATTCGACACGTACATCCATCAGCCCGGCGTGCCGGTCGTGACCGTCACGTGCGAAAAAGATCATCTCGCGATCGCGAAGTCGCGATCGTTCCCTGCCGGATCGCACCCGCCGCCGACGAGGTTCTACACGTGGCCGATCCCGGTGTGCGTGCGCTACGGCGACGCGACGCATTCGCAGCGCGCCTGCACGACGACCGATTCGATCACCGTCGACAAGTGCCCGGCGTGGATCGAGCCGAACGACAGTGCGAGCGGCTATTACCGATCGATCGTCGATCCGAAGCTGTTCGACGTCGCGAAGCTGTCGGGCGACGAGAAGCGGATGGGCGTGTCGGACCTGCGTTCGATGGTGACGCGCGAGCAGTTGGCGATCGACGTCGCGATCGGCCGCGCGGCGAAGCTCGCGAGCGATCCGGATCCCGTCGTCGCGCTGTGGGCCGTCGACAACGCGCAGTTCCGCAACGACGTGTTCGGCGATGCGTTCGTGATCGCCGCGCAGAAGTGGCGCGTCGCGAATTTCGGCCGGCTCGCACACGCGTTGGGCTGGAAGCGCGCCGCCGCTGACAGCGACGATCGCGAGAAGCTGCGCGAATCCGTCGTCGCGCTCGTGGCCGATGCCGATCCGGCGTTCGGCAAGCAAGCGACGAAGCTCGCCGACGAGTGGCTCGCGAAACACGGCAAGATCGACGACGCGCTCATCGTCGCCGCGCTGCAGGCATCGGCGCAATACGGCGATGCCGCGCGGTTCGATCGCTACGTCGCCGCGCTGAAGGCCGCGACGAGCGCCAGTGACCGGGAGATCCTGGTCAACGGCATCGGCGGATTTCGCACGCCGGAGCTCGCGACGAAAGCGCTCGATCTCGTGCTCGGTCACGACCTCGACATCCGCGACACCTGGCGGCTCGTGATCTACGAGGCCAGTCATCGCGAGACGCGCGACCTCGCGATCGCATGGCTCGAAGCGCACCTCGCGGAGCTGATGCCGCGCCTGCGCGACGACGAGCAAGGCTGGCTCACCGGCGGGCTCGCCGGCTTGGCATGCGACGCCGCGCATCGCGATGCGTTCGCGGCGCTCGTGAAGCCGTACGAGGCGAAGTACGACGACATCAAGCGCGGCTTCGAGAAGGTCGATCAGTGCATCAAGCAGATGACCCACGACCAGGCCGCACTCGAGCGTCTCGTGAAGAAATAATACTGTCGCAGGTGTCGCACGACCGACGCTGATGCGGTTGTGGTTCGCGCCGTGGTACGCCACGCGCCATGAAGACCGCTCTCTCGTTCTCGCTGCTTTTGCTCGCGGCCGCATGCGGCTCGACGAGCACCTCAGCGCCGACGACTCCGCCAGCGCCACCGGCGCCGACCGGACCGTCCGCTGCAACGCCCGTCGCCGATGCAACTCCGACCGCGCCGGCCAAACCGGTGACGACGAAGACGCTCGCGGCGATCGGCATCAACCCCGACAACCTCGATCGTACCGCCGATCCCTGCGACGACTTTTATCAGTTCGCGTGCGGCGGCTACATCGCGAAGACCGAGATCCCGGCCGACAAGCCGCGCCTCACGAGCTTCGACACGATCCAAGACAAGAACCTCGAGTGGGAAAAGAACGTTCTCGAGCAAGCGGCCGCGAAGCCCGGCGACGATCCCGTGCTGCAGAAGCTCGGCGCGTTCTACGGCGCCTGCATGAATGAAGCGGCGATCGCGAAGACCGGCCTGTCGGGCGTTCGTCCGCTGCTGAACAAGATCGCGGCGATCAAAGATCCGAAGTCGCTCGGCTCGACGGTGGCGTGGCTGCACGCGCAGGGCGCGTCGGTCGTGTTCGCGTACGGCTCGGAGCCCGATCCCGCGAATGTCACGCACGTGATCGCTCAACTCGATCAGGGCGGCCTCGGCCTCGGCGAGAAGGACTACTACTTCAAAGACGACGACCAGACCAAGAAGGTCCGCGACGCGTACCGGCAGTTCAACACCGAGTTGCTCCAGGACGTCGGTCGCTCGCCCGCCGAGGCCGGCAAGCAGGCCGACGCGATCATGACGCTCGAGACCGAGATGGCGAAGGTCAGCAAGGACCGCGTCGAGCGTCGCGATCCGAAGGCGATGTACAACAAGATCGATCTCGACGGCATCCAGAAGCAGATGCCCGACTTCGACTGGGTCGGCTTCCTGAAGTCGGTCGGTACGCCCGATCAGAAGGACATCGACGTCAGCGTGCCGACGTTCTTCGCCGGCATCGATCCGCTGATCCAGAAGACGCCCGTGAACGTGTGGCGCGACTACCTGACGGCCGCCGTGCTGCGGATGAACGCGAACAACCTGACCAAGCAGATCGAAGATCAGGCGTTCAAGTTCCGCCAGACCGTGATGGGCGTCAAAGAGCAGTTGCCGCGCTGGAAGCGATGCTCGGCCGCGACCGATCGCGCGCTCGGCGATCTGCTCGGCCAGGCGTTCGTCAAAGACAAGTTCCCCGGCGACAGCAAGTCGGCCG
>DASXEF010000078.1:0-3872 GCA_036490255.1 Kofleriaceae bacterium | reverse complement strand
CGAGCTGTTCGGTCACGTGCGCGGTGCGTTTACCGACGCGCGCTCCGCACGCGACGGCTTGTTCGCGGCGGCCGATCGCGGCACGTTGTTTCTCGACGAGATCGGCGAGCTGCCGCTCGACGTGCAGCCCAAGCTCTTGCGCGCGCTGCAAGAGATGGCGATCCGACCGGTCGGTGCTGCGAGCGAGCAGCCCGTCGACGTGCGCGTGATCGCGGCGACCAACCGCGATCTCGAGGCGATGGTCGTCGCCGGGACGTTTCGCGAGGACTTGTTCTATCGCGTGCACGTGCTCGGCGTCGCGCTGCCACCGCTGCGAGCGCGCGGCAACGACGTCTTGGAGCTCGCGCGGCGATTCGCACGCGGTCGCGCGATCGAGCTCGACGCCGCGGCCGCGCTGACCTCACACACGTGGCCCGGCAACGTGCGCGAGCTCGACAGCGCGATCGTGCACGCGCTCGCGCTCGCCGGCAGCGGGCCGATCACGCGCGAGAGCTTGCCCGATCGCGTGATCGCACGGCCGCCCCCCGCCGCCGCGACCGCCGCCGCGACCGCGACCGCGACCGTGACCGGCCCGCTCGTCACGCTCGCGCAGGTCGAGCGCAGCCACGTCGAGCAAGTGCTCGAGTACGTCGGCGGCAACAAGACCGCGGCCGCGCGCATCCTCGGGATCGAGCGCAAGACGCTCTACCGCATGCTCGACCGCTGGGGGGACGTAGTCCATTAGCGCAACTTCGACCGTGCAACGTTGCGAATTTATTCGGGGTGATGGGGACGGACTAAAGCGAGCGTTCGCGAGCGAATCGCGCCGCCACCATGACGTCGTCGATCGCGTGGGATCAGCGATCGCGCTCGCTTTAGTGCGTCCCTATCACCCCGAATGATTCCGAATGCTTGCACGGTCGAAGTTGCGCTAATGGACTACGTCCCCGCTCAGGGGGAGCAGCACGGTGAACGTCGTGCCGTGGCCCTGCACGCTCGCGACCTCGATCGAGCCGCCGTGGTCTTGCACGATGCCGTAGCTCACCGACAGACCGAGCCCGGTCCCTTCGCCGACGCCTTTTGTCGTGAAGAACGGATCGAAGATCTTCGACAGGTCGCGCGCGGCGATGCCGATGCCTTCGTCGGCGATCGTCACCGCGCCGAACTCGCGCTCGATCGCATCGGCGTCACGCCGCGTCGCGATGCCGGTCTTGACGTGCACCGTGCCGCCGGTCGGCATCGCCTGGATCGCGTTGAGCACGAGGTTCGAGATCACCTGCTCGACCTGCGAGTCGGCGGCACGTACGCGGACACGTTGCGACGCCGGCTCGTGCGCGATCTTCGTCTTGCGCTGGCGCGCGGTCGCACCGAGCAGCTCGGTCGCCGCGCTCGCGACGCGATCGAGATCGACGACCGCGGTCGCACCTGTGCCGCGCCGGCCGAACGCGAGCAGGTGCGTGATGATCGCGCTGATCTTTTCGGTCTGCCGCAAGATCGTCGCGCACGCGCGGCGGACCACGACGTGATCGACCGGCTCGGCGTCGAGCAGCTCGGCGGTGCCGCCGATCACGTTGAGCGGCGTGCCGAGCTCGTGCGCGACGCCGGCCGCGAGCACGCCGATCACGTTGAGTCGCTCGGCGTGCCGCAGCTGGTGAACGGCCGCGTGGCGCTGCAGCCGCTCGAGATCGACGTAGTGGCGCAACCGCGCGCACATCACGGCGATCACCACGAACACGCCGCAGCATCCGAACGCGTTGAGCGCGGTCGTGACGCCGGACTCGTCGTGAATTTGCGAGATCGCGGCGCACAGCGCTGCGAGCATCGCGAGAACCACCCCTGCCCGCCGCCCTGCGAACCACGCTCCCACCGCCACCGGCGCCACGTACGCGAGCTGAACGATCGTGACGTCGACGCCGGTCGAATAATCGATGGCGCCGAGCACGAGCGTGAACGCGAACGCGAACGCGAAAGCGTGCCGCGTCATCTCACCACTCCGCGCCTTTCATGGCCGTGCGCGCGACCGAGCCGATGCGGTACAGCGGAAACGGCTTCTGCAAGATCGGCACGCGCAGCCGATCGCACTCCTCGATCAGCTCGGGCTCGGGACACGCGGTCACGAGCAGCAGCGGAATCGCCAGATCCCAGGTCCGCACGAGATACACGACCTCGAGCCCACTCATGCCGGGCATGCGCACGTCGAGGATCGCGAGATCGAGCTCCGTCGCAGCTTCGGCCTTTGCGATCCGGTCGAGTGCTTCGCTGCCCGTGCCGACCGTCACGACTTCGCAGCCTTCGCGGCGGAGCCGATCGGCCACGAGCTCGCGCAGCTCGGGATCGTCCTCGGCAAGCAGCACGCGCGATCGGGTCAGCGACGGATACTCGTGCGTCGGCTCCTCGTCCCATTCGGTGAGCATGCGCGACGGCAATTGCACCGCTCGCGCCAGCGCAAGCTCGCGGCACGTGGTGCCAACGGCGTGTCGTTCGGACACGCCGGAGTCGAATCGACTCGCCTAGAAAATCTGAACGAGCGCGTTGACGCCGGCACCCGCGAACGAGATGCCCTTTTGCGTCTGCGGATCCATGAACGTACCGAACAGCGTGCCGACGCCGGTCGTCGTGTCGATCGTCACGACGCGGCCGGTGCCGTCGTGCGTGAAGCCGAACACTTGGCCCTCTTGGAACGCGACGCCGTAGAGCTGCGGATAGCCGGTCGAGCCGAGCGCCGTGACCGCGCCACTCGACAGATCGACTTTGACCAGCACGTTGTTCGCCTGCGTGCCCGAGCCGCTCTTGTCGCCGAGATCGTAGGCGGTACCGAAGATCGTGCCGTCGCTGACGCCGACGAAGTCGCCGGTCAGCGCCATGCTGTTGCCCATCTTCTCGGGCGCGCCGATCGTCGGCGGCGAGACGCTGACGTCGATCTCGCAGAGGTTACCTGCGAAGTCGCCGGCCCAGATCTGGCCGCTCGCCGTCGTCGTCAGCGCGACCGTGTCGGAGCCGCAGTCGCTCATCGGACCGAGCTCGGTGACCTGACCGGTCGACGAGCTCGCGGTGTACAAGAACGTCTCCGAGATGACGTAGATCGTGCCGTCGGTGCCGACCGCGAGATCCGTCATCGCTTCCTTGTTCGGCGAGTTGAACGAACCGACCGTGACGAGCGACTTGTTCGCGAGGTCGATCGAGTACAGCACCGTGTCGCTGTGCGCGTACACCGTGTAGCTGCCACCGCCGCTGCCGCTGCCGCCGCCGCCACCATCGCCGCCGCCGCCGCCGCCAGCATCACCGCCGGAATCGTCATCGCCGTTCGGCGACATCCGGTTCGGACCACATGCCGCTGCGATCACGAGCAGACCGATAGCCATCTTCCGCATCGCGCGGGACGATATGCGAGGCGGGCTGCCGTTGTCGTTAAGAAACGACGCGGGGCGAATTCGGAAATCAGTACGAAACAGTGATCCCGACGCCGATGTTAGTACCGAGGCGCGAGGATAGCGGCGGGAAGTCCGCGTAGCTGTAATAGAACAGATCGGCTTTCAGCTCGCCCTCGAAGCGCGGTGTGAACAAATAGTACAACGCCGCGCCGAAGGTCTCCGACCACAGCGGCGACAGCTCGCGGTCGTACGTCATGTACCTCTGCACGCTCGAGTAATTGTCCTGATAAAACGTCGCCGCGCCCTGCGTGTAGAACCGCTCGCGCAGCCGCAGCTCGAGCGACGGCGTCAGGTGCGTGAAGTAGCGCGCGCCGAGCGTGTGGCTCGTGATCCCCCAATCGTCGTGATAGAGCCGGTAATCGCCCTGGATCGAGCTGGTCTCGCCGACGGCGTGGTTCGCTGCGAGCACGATCGCTTGGCGCCAACGCTCGTCGGGATCGGTCTCCATCACCCAGAAGTCGG
>DASXEF010000072.1:0-4963 GCA_036490255.1 Kofleriaceae bacterium | reverse complement strand
GAGATCGGCGCCCGCGCAAAACGCTTTGTCACCCGCGCCGGTGATCACGACGACGCGCACGGTCTCGCTGCGGTCGAAATCTTGTGCGAGCTCGGAGAGCTGGATGTTCACGTCGCGCGACAGCGCATTGCGCACGTCGGGCCGATTCAACGTGACCCACGCGACGCCCGCTATTTCTTCGACGAGGATGTCCGCCATGGGCGGACCGTATCACTGCTGCGTGCCCAGCCGCTCTGCATGACGGCGCGCGCGCGCCTGCTTGCCGAGGTGCGCCTTGAGATACTTCGACGGCAGCTCGTGGCCGACGAACGTCGACGCCGTGCGCGACGCGTCGACGAGCTTGTCGAGATCGATGCCGGTCGCGACACCCATCGCGTGCAGCATCGCGACGACATCTTCGGTCGCGAGATTTCCCGACGCGCCCGGCGCGTATGGACAGCCGCCGAGCCCACCGGCGGCGGCATCGATCGTCGTGACGCCCATCTCCATCGCGACGACGCAGTTCGCGAGCGCGGTGCCCTGCGTGTCGTGGAAGTGCACGCCGAGCGATTCGACCGGATGCTTCGCGATCACGCGGCCGAGCACGTCCTCGACCTGGCGCGGATTCGCGACGCCGATCGTGTCGCTGATCGAGACTTGATACACGCCCATGTCGCGCAGCTGGCCGGTCAGCGCGACGACGCGCTCGGGATCGACCTCGCCTTCGTACGGGCAGCCGAAGCAGGTCGACAGATACGCGCGCACTTGCAGGCCCGCGTCGCGCGCCGGCCCGACGACGTCTTTGAACGCTTCGAGTGTCTCGACGATCGTCTTGTTGACGTTCTTCTTGTTGTGCGTCTCCGACGCGCTCATGAAGACCGCGATCTCTTTCATGCCCGACGCGAGCGCCGTATCGAGGCCGCGCCGGTTCGGCACGAGCGCACTCATCCGAACCCCCGGCGGCCGCGCGACACCACGCGCGACCTCGGCGGAATCGGCGAGCTGCGGGATCCACTTCGGCGACACGAAGCTCGTGATCTCGATCATGCGGATCCCCGACGCGACCAGCGCGTCGATGAACCGGATCTTGTCCGCGGTCGGCACGTTGCGCGCCTCGTTCTGCAGGCCATCGCGCGGGCCGACCTCGTAGATCGTAACTGCTGCCGGGAGCTTCACCGATCTCAACCATAATCCCGCGCGAGCCGATCGACCAGCGACGGCGAGAGCTCGCCGAGCGTGCCGACGACCAAGTGCGCATGGTCTTGCTTCCAGCCGCCGAAATTGCCTGCCTTGACGGCCAGGACGATGCACCCGGCATCGCGCCCGGCGGTGATCCCGGCCTCCGAATCCTCGACCACCAGGCACTCGGTCGGCGCGAGCCCCAGCATCACCATGGCCTTCTGATAGCCATCCGGCGCTGGCTTGCTGCGCGCCACATCTTCGGCGGCGACGATCGCATCGAAGCTCGCGCCCAGGTGCGGGAGTACTTGCTCGACCTCGAGCCGCGAGCTGCCGGTGACGATCGCCCGCTTGAGATCCCGCGTCCACGCGAGCGTCTCGACCACGCCGGGCAAGACGGTCAGGCCCATCTCGGCGAGCACTTCCGTGCGCGCGTCGGCGACGTGCGCGATCGTTTCGGTGCGCGTCCACGCCAGCTGCGGATAGCGCGACTTCAAACTGTCGTAGATCGCGATCCACGACCGGCCGATGATGAAGTCGCGATCGTACTGCTCGATCGCGATGTTGGCGCCGCGCGCGAGGGCACGGGCCATGGCCTCGGCGGTCTCGCGCTCGGAGTCGACGAGCGTGCCGTCGAGGTCGAAGAGGATGCCGCGGATCATCGCGGCCGAACGTTAACTCAGTTAGCGGTCAGTCGACCTGCGTGCTGAGGCCCCACTGACCATCTTCACACGCGAAAAGCCCGTTGCCCGGGAAGTAGAACCCGTTGCCGGCGCACATCTCGTCCGGGAACATCAGCGTCGACTGTCCCGGGTTCTGCCATTCGCAGTGCGAGTGCATAGTCTCGCCCGCGTGGACGACATACGGCGATGCCAGGCTGTACATCGTGTAGACCGGGTTGAACTGCTCGTCCTGCGTCCATCCCGAGTCCTGTCGGAGCATCGTCGACGTGCCGTCCGTGTGGAGAACTTCGGTGTAGGCCGAGAGACCGGCGCTGTGCATGTGGTTCGCGACCATCGCGAAGTTCATGTCCTGTTGGAACACGCAGTTCACGTCGTACGACGTCGGATCTCCGGGCGGGATCGTGAACGTGTCGCCGTTGTTGGCGAACACGTCTGCGACCGTGCGCGACGGATCGGCCGGCGTGAGCTTCACGTCGACAACCGCCTGACCCTCGACGGTATTGTCGGTCGCGTTGAGCCAATGCGTGTTGACCAACACGGCTTGGCCTTTGTGCAGCCGGAAGAACAAGCCATCCGGCAGGCTCGACAATGATTGGCCGTTCGTGCCCGCGATCGCGCCCATGTACGAGACCGACAGCATGTCGTCGGTCGTGCAGATGTGCGATTCACCGACCTTGAAGTTGGTCTCGCTGGTCGCGAACAAGATCGCGTGATGACCGGTCGCCGACTGCAAACCGTCGAAGCCGACCACGTCTTGGTCTTCGTCGGCGGCGGGTGCCACCCATTGGCAGTACTCGACGTTGTCGCCCGGCTTGATGTCTTCAACCGGTGGCGTGACGTAGCGGGTGTAGCCGGCTTGTACCGGCGGTGGATCGAAGCCCGCGATGTAATCGGGACCGTTCGTCCCACACGCTGCGACGACACAAACCAATGCGAGTCGTTTGATCATGAGTGCTCGCTTAATCGACAGCGGTGCCGGCGTCCCAGGTGCCGTCGTCACACGCCGACAAGCCGTTGCCGGGGAAGTAGAACGCCTGGCCGGTGCACATCTCGTCGGGGAACAGCAGCGTGCTCGTGCCTTGGTTCTGCCACACGCAGTGCGTGTGCATCGTGTCGCCGGCGTGCACGAGGTACGGCTGTGCAAGGCTGAACGACGTATAGACCGGATTGAACTGCTCGTCCGACGCCCACGTCGGATCCTGGCGCAGCATCGTCGACGTGCCGTCGGTGTGCAGGATCTCGGTGTATGCCGACTGACCTGACGTGTGCATGTGATCGGTCACCATCGCGAAGTTCATGTCCTGCGGGAACGTGCACGACACGTCGTAGCTGGTCGGTGCACCCGGCGGGATCGAGAACGTGTCGCCGTTGTTCGCGAAGATGTCGGCGATCACGTGCGTCGGATCCGCAGGTCCGAACTTGACGTCGATGACGGCCTGACCGTCGACGGTCTTGTCGGTCGTGTTGAGCCAGTGCGTGTTGATCATCAGCGCCTGGCCTTTGCGCTGGCGGAAGAACAGACCGTCCGGCAGCTTCGTCAACTGGCCGCCGCCCGAACCGAACACCGCGCCGAGGAACGACACCGAGACCATGTCGTCGGGCGTGCAGATGTGCGAGTCGCCGGTGTGGAACTGCGTCTCGGTCGACGTGTAAAGCACCGCGTGGTGACCGGTCGCCGACTGCTCGCCGATCACGTCGAGCACGTCGAGATCCTGATCGGCCGGTGCTTGGATCCACTGGCAGTATTCGACGTCAGCACCCGGCGCGATGTCGGTGACCGTTGGCGAAATGAACCGCGTGTAGCCTGCTTGCAACGCCGGAGGATCGAATCCCGCGACGTAGTCAGGGCCGCTGTTCGTGCCGCAACCGATCGCCGTCATTCCTACGAGCGCGAAGAGGATCGTTTTCATCGAGGCCACCTTTCGTGCTCATTGAAGTAACACGAACCCGCATTCAGAAACGATGACAGTTGCTGTTTTGGAATCGTTGTTAGTGCGTGTTGACCGACGACGATCAGCTCGACGATCGTCGTTCGCAACATATGCGCAACATGTGCACGTCTCTTCGCTGTCTCTTCGTTGTCATCACCGTTTTTGGATGTAGCAGCAACAACAATTCGAAGACCGTAGATGCGGCGCCTGCGGTCGATGCGTTCTTTTCGATGTGTGGCGAGCCCGGCGACGTCGGCGATCCAGATGGGGTTGGAAAGTTCTGTCAGTCGGGAAGCGACTGCCTCAGCACCGCGCCGCTGTGCTCGGTGATCGGCAGCAAGACGACGTTCTTCTGCACGCACCTCTGCACGTTCGGCTCGGCCGGCACGTGCGACGCCGACGACACCTGCACGTGCGACGGCTCCAACAACCAGCCGCCGTGCGCGTGCACGCCGACCAAGTGCCTCGGTAGCGACTAGCCTTAGTCTTTCGCGAGCGTCGCGAGCACGCTCGCCGCTTCGACGCGAACGATGCCGCTCGCGTCGGCGAGCGCGGCGACCAGCCCCGGCGTGATCTTGTGCGCGGTGAGATGCGCGGTCGCCGCAGCGGCGCGCTGATCGGCGGTGCGGTGCGGATCGCGCACCAGCTTCGCGAGCGTCGCGAGCGCTTCGGGATCGGCATCGAGCGCCGCGAGATCCGCGGCCGCTTGGGTCGCGAGCTCGCCGCTCAGCTGCGCGCGAAACACGGCGATCGCCTGATCTCGGGTCGCAGCATCGTGAGAGAGCACGCGCGCGGCAGCGAGCTGGACGTGTGCGTCGGGATCTTTCGCGAGTTGCTCGGCGATCGGCGTCGCGGCATCGTGGCCGACTAGACGCACGAGCATGTTCGCCGCACCGGCGCGCACTTCCCATTTCGGCGACGCGATCGCGCGCTGCACGACGGTCGGTCCGAGCGCGCTCGGATCGTCAGCGACGAGCACGTTGCCGCCCGGGTGCATCGACATTTGGCTGAGCACGAGCGCGGCTTCGAGCGCGACGACGAGGTCTTGCCCCTTCTCGAGCGGATATAGCTCCGCGCGTTGTTCGGCGACGCCGAGCAAGTCCACGCCGGCGACGCGCACCGCGACGGACTCGTCGGCGAGCGCCTTCTTCGCGAACGGCGCGAGATCGCCGATGTCGATCGCGCCGAGCG
>DASXEF010000060.1:0-16396 GCA_036490255.1 Kofleriaceae bacterium | reverse complement strand
TGTTCGTCCAGTTCCAATCGCTGTACGAGTCGCCGCCCCACCGCATCATGCCGAACTGGGTCTTCGCGTAGTTCAGGTAGTAGTTGTTCTCGGGATAGCTGTTGATGCCGTAGACGTAGTCCGACACGACGATCGGGCTCGGCTGTTGGACCGCCGAGCCCGCAAACTGCTGCTGCAGTGGCCCGAGCGCGACGTCGATATCGAGCGTGATCTGCGCGCTGCCGGCGCTCGTCGCGTTCGAGCCGGAGGGACACAGCGCGCCGGTCGTCGTGGAGGCGTCGGTCGGGAAGTTGGCGTCGACACCGCTGGGGCCGCCGGGATTGGAATGTCCGCAACCGACGAGGATCACGAGCACGAATCCCCTCATGCGCCGATCATCGCATGTCCGAGCGTGGACACGGCTCGATTCCAGCGGTTGCACCAAAACTCCGCGCGGTCTCGTGCGTCGAAAGCTCAATGCAGATGAAATCTCGAATCACGGCATTGGTGCTCGGCGCGTCCGGTGCGGCGCTCGCCGCGGGGCTCGTCCTCGAGCACGGCCACGCATCCGGCGCGACGGTGAAGCCCGAGCCGGTGAAACCGGAGACCATCGCGTGCGGCACACCCGCGCCGGCGCGCGCCGAGGCGAAGCTCGAGCACGGCATGCTGCGCGGCGCGCTGTCGGCGGCCAAGCTCGCGAAGAACGGCGGCGGCGATCTTCACGCGTCGCTCTCGCTCGTGACCGACACCGTGCCGAACGGCCAGCGCGCGCCGCTCGATCTCGCGTTCGTGATCGATCGCTCGGGCTCGATGGAAGGCGATCGCCTCGAGCACGCCAAGAGCGCCGCGCTCGGCATCGTCGCCAAGTTGGATGCGAGCGATCACGTCGCGCTCGTCCAGTACGACGACGCCGCGCAGGTCGTCGTCGCGTCGCTCGCGATGGACGAAGCCGGCAAGACCAAGCTCGATCGCGCGATCCAGCACCTCGAGGTCGGCGGCAGCACGAACCTCGAAGCCGGCCTGCAGCTCGGCCGCAAAGAGGTCGAGCGCGTGTATCACTCCGGCGAAGCGAGCCGGTTGATCTTGCTCAGCGACGGCATGGCGAACGTCGGCGTCGTCGATCCGAAGCAGATCGCCGGCACCGCGCGCGCAGCCGCCGACCACGGCGTACGCGTGACCTCGGTCGGCATCGGCCTCGAGTTCAACGAGGACTTGATGGAAGCGATCGCAGAAGCCGGCCGCGGCAACTACCACTACGTCAAGGACGCGCACGATCTCGACAAGACGATCGCCGGCGAGCTCGCGAGCGTGCAGGCGACGGTCGCGACGAACGTCGAGCTGCATCTCGCGCCGTCGTGCGGCGGCGTGCAGATCGCCGCGGTGCACGGCTACGAGAGCAATCGCGGCGTCACCGACGTCGTCGTGCCGATGCCCGATCTGTTCGGCGGCGATAGCCGCAAGCTGCTCGTGTCGCTGCGCGTGCCCGACGGCACGCTCGGCACCGTCGGTGCGCTCCGCGCCGAGCTCGACTACACGTCGAACGGCGTGCCGCACAAGCAATCGATCGAGCTCGGCATCACCGTCACCGACGATCGCGACGCGGCGGTCGCGTCGATCGATCAAGACGTCATGGCCGAGGTGATGAAGCTCGAAGCCTCGGAATCGATGCGCCAGGCCGCGCAGCAGTACCAGGCGGGCAACGCCGGCTCGGCGGCGCAGACGCTCGAGGCCGCGAAGCAAGACATCGCCGCGAAGCGCGCCGAGTATCACATCGCGCCGGCGAAGACGGCGGCGTACGAGACCGGGCTCGAGGACATGAAGGCGCAGACCGCAGCGGCGCCCGCGGCGAGCCCCGCCGGCATGGACATGATCAAGACGAGCAAGGCGAAAGCGCGCTCGATGTCCAAGTATTAGAGCCAGGCGACGGTCGCGACGCGGTCGGCGGAGATCGCGAAGCGACCGATCACGCCGCCGGCGTTCGCGTAGCCGGTCGCGCGCAGCACGCGAAACCGATCGTGCTCGAACGCGAGCTCGACGTCGGCGAACTCCAGGAAGCGGCCGAGCGTCGGCCCGAGCGATTGAAAGAGACACTTGTAGACGCTCTCTTTCGCCGAGAACACGACGCCGACCGGCACGTCGCGCTCGCTCGGCAGCGCGACGCGCTCGACGAGGTTTTCGATCTCCGCGATGCGCGCGAGCGATTCGACGTCGATGCCGATGTGGCCGGCTCGCACGACGGCCGCGGCCGCGTAATCGTCGGTGTGCGTGATGCTGCCGGTCACGCCGGCCGGCCAGATCGGCGCGCCGCCCTGGCCGACGCCGATCGCGACGTCGGCGCCGAGCGCCGCACGCGCACACGCGCGGCCGAACGCGAACTCGCGGCGGCGTTTGGCGACGGCGCGTGCGACCGCGGCGGCTTCGTCGGCAAACAGCGCCGGCTCCGGCCCGGCGATCGCGAGCTCGGCGAACGTCGCGCCGTCGGGCAACAGCGCGCGCAGCATGCTTACACGGGCGCGTACGGCAGCCCGGTCTCGCGAACCGACTTGCCCTGTGCGCGACGCACGAGGTTCTTCGCCTGCGTGAAGCCGGCGAGCATCGCGTGCTTGACGCGATCGCGACCGTGCGACGTGCCGATCGGCGTGGGCTCGATGCCGAGCCGGCGCATCGCCGTGTTGCCGCGATAGAGCAGCTCGTTCCGCCGCGTCGAGTCGGTGTAGTACGTGAAGCTGATCGTGATCGACGGCTCCGGACCGTTCTCGACGAGGTGCGCCGCGGTCGACGGCATGTAGCCGCCCATGCCGGGCACGAGATCGAAGATCCGCGCACGCGGTCGGCTCGATTCGCTGAACGTCACGAGGTCGCGCGAGTGTGCGTCGTGAAACCGCTCGAGCGCGCGCTCAGAGACCGTCTCGCGATCGAACGGATCCCACACGTAGAGCCGCTTCGTGCCGCGGATCTGCATGATGAAGTTGTGCTCGTGGTCGATGTGAAACGGCGTGACCGCGTTCGGCGACGACACGAAGATCCAGCCGGCGCGATAGCACATGCCCGGATCCTTGCGCTCGACCACCGGTCGCACCTCGTCGAGGATCTCGTCGATGAACGCGCGATAGATCGGATCGGCCTGGACGTTGAGCAGCGACATCCACGCGCGCGCGTCGGCGATGCCGGCGAGCGTCGCGACCGCGTCCTGCGCGTTCGGGTGCAGGCTCGGCGCGTCGGCGAAGCTCGTTCCCGCGGTCGCATCCGCGCTGTGCGTGCGCACGAGGTTGCGTTCGTTCTGGCGCTTGCCGAGCTCGACGAGCGCATCGAGCTGGAGCAGCGGATGGTCGGAGAGCTCGTGGGTGAGCGCTTGAATGCGCCACGGCTCGAACGTCTGCGGGTCTACGCGAATGCGCATCGCTATTTCGATCCTGGTATCAACGACGATAACCAGCGCGACAACCGGCCGGTCGGCGGCGCGGGCGGCGTCGTCGGTGGACGCGGCGAATCGGGCTTCGCTTCGTATTCGCGCGCGATCTGCTCGAGCGTCTGGAAGATGAACGAGCGCGGGCTGACGCGCTTACCGGTGCGCGCCTCGAGCTTCGCGATCGCCTGCATGATCAACAGCGAGTGCCCGCCGAGGTCCAAGAAGTTGTCGGCGATGCTGATCCGATCGACGCCGAGCAGCTCGCGCCACACGGCGACGACGAGCTCCTCGGTGTGCGTGCGCGGACCGCGATAGCTCGTGCCTGCAGCTTCCGGCGCACGGGTATCAGCCGCCGGCAGTGCGCGGCGATCGACCTTGCCGTTCGGCGTCAGCGGCATCGCGTCGAGCGCGACGTACACCGCCGGCACCATGTAATCGGGCAGCGTCGCGCGCAGGTGCTCGCGCAGCTGCGTCGACTCGACCGGCCGATTCGTGACGACGTACGCGACGAGCCGTTGCTCTCCGCCGGGACCAGGCTGCGCGACGACGACCGCCTGTGCGATCTCTGGCTGCCGCGCGAGCGCGAGCTCGATCTCGCCGAGCTCGATGCGATAGCCGCGGACTTTGACCTGGAAGTCGGTGCGGCCGAGGTGCAGTAGCTCGCCGTCGGCGCGCCAGCGCGCGAGATCGCCGGTGCGATACAGCTTGGCGTTGGCCCGTCCGGAGAACGCATCGTCGACGAAGCGCTCTGCCGTCAGCTCCGGGCGGGCGTGATAGCCGAGCGCGACGCCGTCGCCGCCGATCCATAGCTCTCCCGGCACGCCGATCGGCGCGAGGTTGCCGCGCTCGTCGACGATCCACACGTCGGTGTTCGCGATCGGCGTGCCGATCGTGACCGCGTGATGCGACGTCACGCGCGAGCACGTCGACCACACGGTCGTCTCGGTCGGCCCGTACATGTTCCACAGCGCGTGCGTGCGGTTGAGCAAGCTCTCGGCGAGCTCCGCCGGCAGTGCCTCGCCACCGCACAGCGCGGTGAACGAGCTGCCGCCGCGCCACCCGGCTTCGAGCAGCATGCGCCAGGTCGCCGGCGTCGCTTGCATCATCGTCGCGCGTGTTTGCTCGAGCAACCCGCGCAGCGCGCTGCCGTCGGTCGCCTGCTCGCGCGTCGCGAGCACGATCTCGGCGCCGACGAACAACGGCACCATCAGCTCGAGCACGGCGATATCGAACGACAGCGTCGTCACCGCGACCAAGCGATCGCGCTCCGACATGCCGGGGCGATCGCGCATCGCCTGCAAGAAGTTGACGACCGCGCGATGCGGCACGCGCACGCCCTTCGGTTTCCCCGTCGAGCCCGACGTGTAGATCAGATACGCGGCCGAATCGGGCGCGGCGCTGATCCGCGGCACGCTGCCGCCGGTGAGGTCGTCGGGACGCACGAGCTTCGCGGCGTCGATCTCGATGACGTCCGTGACGTCCCGAAGATCCGTGATGACCAACTTGGCGTTCGCGTCGTCGAGCATGAAGCTCAAGCGAGACGCCGGGAAGCTCGGATCGAGCGGCAGATACGTCGCGCCCGTCGCGAGCACACCGAGCAGCGCGGCGACCATGAACGACGTGCGCTCGACGAGCAAGCCGACGACGTCGCCCGGGCCGACGCCACGCGCGACCAAGCCGGCCGCGACGCGATCGCGCTCGGCGGCGAGCTGCGCGTACGTCATGCCGTTGATCGCGAGCTTGTCGCCGCGCGAGCCGAGATCGGCGAACACGGTCGCGAGGTTCGCATCGGCCGCGAGCGGCGCCGTGGTCGCGTTCCACGCGGCGAGCTGAGCGCGCTCGTCGGCGCCGATGGCCAACAGGTCGCGCAGCGGCCGATCGGGGTTCGCGGCGATCGCGTCGGCGAGCGCGACGAACGCGCGCTTCCACCGCGCCGCCGTCTCGGGCTCGATGATGTCGGTGTTGTAGTTGAGGCCGCCGACGAGGCCGTCTTTGTTGTCGAGGAACCACAGCGCGACGTCTTGCGCCGACGACGGTTGGAACACCGGCACGTTCGCGTGATCGAGCGCGCCCCACTTCGCCGGTCGCTGGCGCGCATCCTGATACGAGAAGAACGCCTGATAGAGCGGGAAGCGGCTCTCGTCGCGCTTGGTATCGAGCACGCGCACGAGGTGCTCGAACGGCACGTCTTGCGCGCCGAACGCTTCGACGGTCTCAGCGCGAATCCCGCGCAACAGCTCCAGGAACGTCGCGTCGGGATCGATGCGCAAGCGCAGCGGCAGCGCGTTGACGAAGAAGCCCATCAGCTGCTCGAGCTCCGGCACGTTGCGTCCGCGCACCGGCGTGCCGACGATCAGCTCGCGCTGACGCGTGAGCTGGTGGAGCAGCGCCGTCCACGCGCCGAGCAGCGTCATGAACAGCGTCGCGCCTTCGCGCAAGCCGACGCCGCGCAACGCCGCAGCGGTCGCGGGCGACAGCGAGAGCCACTCGGTCTCGCCCTCGCCGGTTTGCATCGCGGGCCGCGGTTTGTCGAGCGGCAGATCCAACGCATCCGGCGCGCCGGCGAGCTTCACCCGCCACTGCTCGAGCTGGCGCGCGAGCTCGGGCCCGCTCATCCAGTCGCGATGCCATGCCGCGAAGTCGCCGTAGGTCACCGTCGGTGCCGGCTTCGTGGTCGGCACGCCCGCGACTTCGGCCGCGTAGAGCGCCGACATCTCTTCGTACAGCACGTCGAACGACCAGCCGTCGAAGATGATGTGGTGCGGCATGAAGTAGAGCACGTGATGATCCGGCGCGAGCTTGAACAGCCGCACGCGCCACAGCGGCGCCTTCGACAGATCGAACGGCTGTGCCATCAGCTCGTCGATGCGGCGCGCGAGCTCGGCGTCGTTCGCGACGTCTTCGACGGGAATCGCCGTATCGATCGCACTGCATTCCGCGATGATCTGCGCCGGCGCATCGCCGACGATGCCGATCGACGTGCGCAGCGCCGTCTGGCGCTCGACCAGCTTCGTGAACGCGCGACCGAGCGCCGCGACATCGAGCGGACCGCGCAGGCGATGCGCACTCGGCACGTGGAACACGGTCTTGCCGAGCTGCAGCTGCTCGAGGTACCAGACGCGCTGCTGCATCAGCGACAGCGGCGCATGGCTCGCGTCACTCCGATGCGGGATGTGCGCAGGTGCAGCGTCGACCGCGCGCGCGATCTGGCCGTCGATCCAGCTCGCGAGCTTCGCGACCGTGGGTTGCTCGAAGCCGGCGCGCATCGGCACGGCGCGGCCGAGCGTTCGCGACAGCTTCGTCGTCATCTGCGCGACCAGCAGCGAGTGGCCGCCGAGCGCGAAGAAGTCGTCGTGGATCGACAGCCGCGGGATCGCGAGCGCATCCATGTACGCCTGCGCGACGGTGGTCTCCGTCGGCGTGCGCGGGGCGACGGTCTCGCCTTGATGCGCGAGCGCCGGGCCCGACGGCGCCGGCAGCGCCTTGCGATCGACCTTGCCGTTCGGCGTCAGCGGCAGCGCCGATAGCGGCACGAACCGCGCGGGGATCATGTACTCCGGCAGCGTCTCGGCGAGATACGCGCGCAACGCCTCGTCGCCGGGCAGCGTCTCGCGGCCGACGATGTACGCGACGAGACGCACGTCGCCCGGGCGATCTTCGCGCGTCGTGACGGCCGCGGCCGCGATCGACGGGTTGCGCGCGAGCGCCGCTTCGATCTCGCCGAGCTCGATGCGATAGCCGCGAACTTTGACCTGGAAGTCGGTGCGGCCGAGGCAATCGATCACGCCGGTGCTGCGCCAGCGACCGAGATCGCCGGTGCGATACATCCGCGCCTGCGGATCGAGCTGCGTCGTGTCGGCGACGAAGCGCTCGGCCGTCAGCTCGGGGCGATCCAGGTAACCTTGCGTGACGCCGTCGCCGGCGATGAAGATCTCGCCGACCACGCCGATCGGCGCGGGTTGCAGATCGGCGTCGAGGATATGGACCTTGGTGTTCGCGATCGGCTTGCCGATCGAGAGCGGCGTCCCGCGCTCGACCTTGCTGCACGTGGACCAGATCGTCGTCTCGGTCGGGCCGTACATGTTCCACAGCGAGCCGGTGCGCTCGAGCAGCTGCTCGGCAAGCTCGGCGGGCAGTGGCTCGCCGCCGCACAGCGCCTTGAGCTTGTCGCTGCCTTTCCAGCCGGCTTCGATCAAGAGCCGCCATGTCGCGGGCGTCGCCTGCATCACGGTCGCTTTTTCGACGAGCGCGCGCAGCGCTTCGCCGTCGGTCGCTTCTTCGCGCGTCGCCAGCACGATCTCGGCGCCGGTCGCGAGCGGCAGCAGCAGCTCGAGCCCGGCGATGTCGAACGACAGCGTGGTCACCGCGACGAGCCGATCGGATTCGACGAGGCCGGGTGCGTGGCGCATCGCTGCCAGGAAGTTGACGACCGCGCGATGCGGCACGCGCACGCCCTTCGGTTTCCCCGTCGAGCCCGACGTGTAGATGACGTACGCGGTGTCGTTCGCGCTACCGCGGATCGAGTCATCGAGCTCGGCGCGACGCGGCACGTCGTCGAGGACCACGACCGGCACGCGGCCGATCACCGCGCTCGACGTGCGGGTGAGCGCGCTCGTCGTGACGATCGCGGCGAGCTTGCCGTCTTCGACCATGAACCGCAGGCGATCGGCCGGAAACGCCGGATCGAGCGGCACGTACGCGGTGCCGGCGGCGAGCGTGCCGAGCACGCACGGCACCATGTCGGGCCCGCGCTCGACCATGAGGCCGACGCGATCGCCGCGGCGTGCGCCGGTCGCGCGCAATTCGGCCGCGATCGCCTTCGCGCGGTTCGCGAGCTCGCGGTACGTCGAGCTCTGGCCGCGACACGTCACGGCCGTGCGATCGGGCACGCGCCGCGCGGTCTCGAAGATCAGCTCCTCGACGCGCGCCGTGCGCGGATATTCGAGCTCGGTGCGGTTCCAGATCGCGAGCTGGCGGCGATCGTCCTCGGGCAACAGCGGCAACAGGCCGATCGCGCGCTCGGGCTCCGCGATCGCGCCGGCGAGCAACACCTCGAACGCGGCGAGCCAGCGCTTCACCGTCGCGGCGTCGAACAGATCGGAGTTGTATTGCGCCTCGACGCGCATGCCGTTGCCGGTATCGACGGCGTTGACGAACAGCTCGAACGTCTCGTGCGTGCGCGCGTTCGTCAGCAGCTCGAGCGAGATGCCCGGCATCGCGTGGCCTTCGCCCGACAGCGCCTGATCGATGTTGAAGATCACGCTGATCATCGGCAGCCGGCTCGGATCGCGCGCGAGCGGCAGCATCTGCAGCACGCGGCCGAACGTGACGTTCTCGTGATCGTACGCGTCGAGCATCGTGCTGCGCGACGCCGTGACGTGTTGCGCGAACGTATCGGTGCGCTCGATATGATTGCGCAGCGGCAGCATGTTGACGCAGTGACCGACGAGACCTTCTTGGCCGACCGACATCTGGCCCGCCGCCGGCACGCCGACGACGAGGTCGGTCGCGCCGCTCAGCCGATGCAACGTCGCGTCGAACGCGGCGAGCAGCGTCGCGAACAAGCTCGCGCCGAGCTTGGCGCCGAGTGACTTCGCGCCGTTGACGAGCGCGAGCGGGATCACGTGATCGACGCGGCCCGACGTCGTCGTGCGGACGGGCGGACGCGGCCGATCGGTCGGCAGATCCAACGTCGGCACGCCGGTCGCGAATTGCGCGACCCACCAGGCTTCGTTGGCACGCGCCGCGGGATCGTCGGCGCGCTGGCCGATCGCGTAGTCGATGTACGACGGCGCCGGCGCGAGCGGCGCGCTGCGCGTGCCGGTCTGGATGCCGTAGAGCGCGGCGAGCTCCTTGACGACGACCCAGAACGACCAGCCGTCGATCACGATGTGATGGCCGGTGAGCACGAGCACGTGATGATCGGCGTCGAGCTGCACGATCTCGGCGCGTAGCAGCGGGCCGTGCTCGAGATCGAACGGCGTCGTGACGTGGCGATGCGCGATCGCCGCGAGCTCGGCGTCTTTATCCGCGTGCTCCGAAAGATCGATCAGCGGCACGTCCAAATCGGGAACCGCGCCGACGTGGATCGTCGTGCCGTCGGCGCCGAACGTCGAGCGCAGCGCATCGTGACGCGCCGGGAGCTCGCGCACGGCGTGGCGCAGCGCGCCGACATCGAGCTCGCCACGCAGGTGCAGCGACACCGACTCGTTGAACGCGAGCGACGCTCCGGTGCCGAGCTGGTCGGCGAGCCAGACTTCGCGCTGCGGCTCGGTCGACGGCGCGACACGCCCTTCCGGTGCGCCGGTCTCGGCGACCTGGACGACGACGTGACGCGCCGGGAAGAACTCGCTCGCCTGCATCTCGCTGGCGGCGGCCTTGTACGCGGCCGCGATCGCCGCGATGTCGGCGTCGCTGTGCGCGGTCGTCAGGAAGCACGGGAAGTTGTCGAGGATGTGGATGCCGCGATCGCGCAGCATCGCGTAGATCAGATCGCCGTACGGCAGCTCCTCGGTGAACGCGTTGCGCCACAGCGACGCGAACGTGTTGAGCTTGAACGGCGCGCCGATACCGAGCATGTACTCGTTGATGTCGGCGACCATCGCCGCGGTCTTCTTCGTCAGCGTCTCCTGCAGCTCGGGGCCGGCTTCTTTGAGGTGCTGGAGCACGGCCTTCGTCGCCGCGAGCGCGAGCGGATGGCGCACGAACGTGCCGGCGAAGTAGGTCACGCCGATCGTCGGGATCGACGCGTCGCCGTATTGCCACGCGCCGCCGTCGAGCGCGTCCATGAACGCTCGCTTGCCGGCGATCACGCCGATCGAGAAGCCGCCGCCGACGACCTTGCCGTACGACGCGAGGTCGGCCTGGATGCCGAACAAGCCCTGTGCGCCTTTGGGATGCGAGCGAAACCCGGTGACGACCTCGTCGAACACCAGCACGATGCCGTTGTCCTCGGTGAAGCCGCGCAGCTCGCGCAAGAACTCGACCGGTTGAAAATCGGGGCGCCGGCTCTGCACCGGCTCGACGACGATCGCCGCGAGCTCGTTCGCGCGCGACTTCAAGATCTCCATCGACTCGGGCGTGCCGTAGTCGAGCACGATCACGTTCTCGAACGCCGACGGCATGATGCCCGGCGCCGCCGGAATGCTCTTGAGCTTGCGCGTGCCGCGGACGATGACCTCGTCGAAGATGCCGTGATACGCGCCGGTGAACACGGCGACGAGCCGGCGGCCGGTGACCGTACGCGCGATGCGCATCGTGCCCATCACCGCTTCGGATCCCGTGTTGCAGAACGCGGCGCGATCGGCGCCGGTGACGTCGCAGAACAGCTTCGCGGTCTCGCCGGCGAGCACGTGCTGCGGGCCGATCTCGTAGCCGAGGTCGACCTGCTTGTGGACGGCTTCGCGCAAGAAGTCCGGCTGCCAGCCGAACATGCTCATGCCGAAGCCCTGCAGCACGTCGATGTACTCGTTGCCGTCGAGGTCCCACATCCGCGAGCCGCGCGATCGCTCGATCACGATCTGATACGTCAGCTCTTTGGTCAGCGGCCGGAAGCCGTTGACGACGCGCGGATCGGCCATGTGCGGGCGATGCTCGACCGTGTACGCCTTCGACTTCGCGGTGCGCCGCGTGTAGCGCGCGACCAGCGCATCCAGCTTCTGGCGCTGCTTCGGCGTGAGCTCGTCGGCGACGGTGTGGATGCGCGCGATCGCGCCGAACGCCTTCTTGACGTCGTAGGTCTGCGGCACGGCGGCGGGCTCGTCCTCGTTCTTGACGACGGCCTTCGCGACGATGATCTGCTGCGGCTGGGCGTGAACGACCGGGGCCGGCGCGGTGACTGCGGGTGCGGGGGCGCCGCCGAGCAACGCGAGCTGTTGCGCCATCACGGCGAGCTGTTGATCGATCACCTGGCGCACGTACGAGGTCGGCTCGCCGGCCGTCGCCGGCATCGCGATCGGCATCGGTGCGGCGGCGACCGGTGCAGGCGCCGGCGCGGTTTCTGGCGGCAGCGATTCGTCGAGCATCGCCGCGAGCGCGCCGATCGTCGCGTAGCTCTCCATCACCTGGCGGAACGTGACCTTGATGTTGTGCGTGCGTTGTACCTGCAGCGCGAGCTGCGTCAGCGTCAGCGAATCGAGGCCGAGCTCGAGCCACGGCGTCGACGGATCCGTACCGGTGACGTCGATGCCCGAGACTTCTTCGACGAGCTCGCAGATCGACGCGACGAGCCGAGGACGGCGATCAACTGCAACGACAGGATTCGGCATGGCGACGATCTCCGGAACGATCGAGTTCGAGACAACAGCAACAGGAGCAGCAGCAACGGTTTGGGCAGGCGCGTCGACCCAGTGACGCGTGCGCTGGAACGGATACGCGGGCAGCGTGACCTTGCGGCGACGCTCGGTGGCGCGATACCCGGCCCAGTCGATCGACGCGCCGGTCGCCCACACTTGACCGAGCGCGGCCGCGAGCGCTTCGGGCTCTTTGTCGGGCGAATCCGACGTGCTCGGGATCGCCGGCGGCAGCGCGCGCTTGCCCGCGATTTGCCGCGTCAGCGCGGTGAGCGTCGCGCGCGGACCGACTTCGATCAGCACGCGCTTCGAATCGGCGAGCAGGTTCGCGGCGGCGGGCGCGAAGCGCACCGGCAAGCGCAGGTGCTTCGCCCAGTAGTCGACGCTCGTCGCTTCGGCATCGGTGAGCCAGCGCGCGGTCACCGTCGACATGATCTTGAGCTTCGGCGGCGACAACCGAATGCTCGCGATCTTCTCGGCGAGCGGCGCGATCACCGGCTCCATCATCGACGAGTGGAACGCGTGCGACGTGACCAGCTTGCGCGCGGCGACGTTCGCCTTGGTCAGCTCGGCCTCGAGCTTCGCGATCAGCTCGCTCGGGCCCGACGCGACGCACAAGCCCGGCGCGTTCTCGGCGGCGATCACGACGCCATCGGGCAGCTTCGGCTCGAGCTCGGCGGCGGGCAGCCGCACCGACAGCATGCTGCCGGCCGGCAGCGCCTGCATGCGACGGCCGCGCTCGAGCACGAGGCCGAGCGCGTCGTGCAGCGACATCACGTCGGCGAGCGCGGCGCAGACCCACTCGCCGACGCTGTGGCCGATCAGCGCGGTCGGCGCGATGCCCCAGCTCATCCACGTGCGCGCGAGCGAATATTCGAGCGCGAAGATCGCGGGCTGCGTCGCGCTGGTCGGCGTGAGCGCGTTCGGATCTTCCGAGAAGAAAATTTCGCGCGGGTCGCGACCGCTGTGCGCTTGCAAGATCGCGCAGCACTCGTCATAAGCAGCGCGGAACGCCGGCTCGCTGTGATAGAGGCCGTAGCCCATGCGCGCGTATTGCGAGCCTTGGCCCGGGCACAACAGGCCGAGCTCGGGCAGCTCGGCGCCGAGCTCGCGCGTGCCGACGCGATTCGGATCCGGCGTCGCGAGCAGTTTCGCGGCATCGGCGACCGACGTCGCGGCGATGTAGCGGCGATGCGAGAACGCGCGACGGCCGATCTGCAGCGTGTGCGCGATATCGGCGAGCGATGCGTCTGTCGTCGCGAGATGGGCGCCGAGGTTCTTGCACGCCTCGTCGAGCGCGGCAGGCGTGCGTGCCGACACGAGCAGCACTTCGGCGCCGCGTGGCGACGGCGTCGATTCGATCGGCTTGGGCGCTTCTTCGAGCACGGCGTGCGCGTTGGTGCCGCCGAAGCCGAACGAGCTCACGCCGGCCCGGCGCGGTCCGGCGCTCGCCGGCCACGGCTCGAGTGCGGTCTGGACGCGAAACGGCGTCTTCGCGAAGTCGATCTTCGGCGTCGGCGCCGTGAAGTTGATCGACGGCGGCAACAGCTTGTGATGCAGCGCGAGCGACGTCTTGATCAGGCTCGCCGCGCCGGCCGCGATCACGAGGTGACCGACGTTGCTCTTGAGCGAGCCGATCGCGCAGAAATTTCGCTCGCCGGTGTGCCGCGCGAATGCGCGGGTGAGACCTTCGATCTCGATCGGGTCGCCGAGCGGCGTCGCGGTGCCGTGCGCTTCGACGTAGCTCAGCGTGCGCGCGTCGATGCCCGCCGCGTCGTGCGCGGCGGCGATCACGGCGGCCTGACCATCCGGGCTCGGCGCCGTGAAGCTCGCACGCTCGCTGCCGTCGTTGTTGACTGCCGCGCCGAGCATCACGGCGTAGATCTGATCACCCGCGGCGATCGCGTCGGAGAGCCGGCGCAGCACGACCATCGCGACGCCGTCGGAGAACACGGTGCCGCCGGCTTGCGCGTCGAACGTGCGCGTCTTGCCGTCGGGCGAGGCCATCGAGCCGTCTTGATAGAAGTAGCCGCTGTTCGGCGGGCACGTGATGGCGACGCCACCGGCGAGCGCGATGTCGCACGCGCCGTTGCGCAGGCTATCCATCGCCATCGACGCGGCGACGAGCGACGTCGAGCACGCCGTGTGGATCGCGACGGCCGGGCCGGTCAGGCCGAGCTTGTGCGCGACGCGCGTCGTCACGTAGTCCTTCTCGTTGCCGAGCATCAGCGCGAGCTCGCCGAGCCGGCCCGAGACGTCGGGCCGCGGCACGAGATGCTTCTGATAGTAGCTCGCGTTGTACATGCCGCCGAAGATGCCGACCGGTCCCGGCGCGGTCTCCGGCACGTAGCCGGCGTGCTCGAGCGCGTGCCACGCGACCTCGAGAAAATGCCGATGCTGCGGATCGAGCAGCTGCGCTTCGAGCGGCCCGATGCCGAAGAAGCCGGCATCGAACAGCTCGACGCCGTCGATCACGCCGCGCGCCGCGACGTACGCCGGATCGGTCTTGTGCGCGCTCGGGATCGACGGATCGAGCTGGTCGGGCGCGAAGATCGTAATCGATTCCTTGCCGGCTTTGAGATTTTCCCAGAACGCGCGCACGTCGGCGGCGCCCGGGAATCGCCCGGCGAAGCCGACGATCGCGATCGACTCGTCGGTTACCTCTCGATTTCGGCGCTTGCGCGTGGCGACGACTTTCGTCGAATCGATCGCCTTTGCGAGTGCCGCGGGTGACGGCGCGGCGAAGAAGATCGCCGGCGAGATGTCGGGCAAGCCGGCTTCGCGCAGGCGCGCGAGCAAGCGCAGCGACAGCAGCGAGTTGCCGCCGAGCTCGAAGAAGCCGTCGAGCGCACCGACGCGATCGAAGCCGAGCACGTCGGCAAAGACGTTGCAGATCACGGATTCGCGATCGCCGGTCGGCGCGCGATACGGCTGCGCGAGCTCGGGCCGCGCGTTGCTCGGCGCCGGCAGCTTCGCGCGATCGAGCTTGCCGTTCGCGGTCACCGGCATCGCGTCGATCGCGACGAACGTCGCGGGCACCATGAACTCGGGCAACACCTTGCCGAGCTGCGCGCGCAGGGTCGCCGCGGTCGCGGTGCCGACGACGTACGCGACGAGCCGCTTGCCGAGCGGACCGTCGCTGCGGATCGTCACCGCGCACGATGTCACGCCGGGAAGCACGCCGAGCCGCGCTTCGATCTCGCCGAGCTCGATGCGGAACCCGCGCAGCTTCACCTGCTGATCGGCGCGGCCCAAGAAATCGATCGTGCCGTCGGGCCGCCAGCGCACGCGATCGCCGGTGCGATACAGCTTGCCGGCGCCGAACGGGTTCGCGACGAACTTTTCCCCATCGAGCTCCGGCCGCGCGAGATAGCCGCGCGCGACGCCGAGGCCGCCGACGAACAGCTCGCCGACGATGCCGATCGGCACGGGCGAGCCGTCTTTCGCGAGCACGTAGCACTGCGTATCGGCGATCGGCGCGCCGATCGGAATCGGCGCATCCGGGATGTCGCGCGGGATCTTGTGCGTCGTCGTGAACGTCGTGCACTCGGTCGGGCCGTAGCCGTTGACGAGCTCGGTCGCCGGCAACGCGGCGAGCGCGCGGCGGATATGGCTCGGCGACAGTGCCTCGCCGCCGGTGAACAGCTGCTTGATGCCGGTGAGCAGCTTCGGATCCTCGTCGACGACGGTGTTGAACAGCGCCGCGGTGAGCCACATCGACGTCACGCCGTGCGCAGCGATCGATTTCGCGAGGCCGCGGCCGGTCGGGATCGGATCGCTGTAGATCACGCACGTGCCGCCGTGGAGCAGCGGTCCCCACAGCTCGAGCGTCGACGCGTCGAAGCCGAGCGGCGCGGCGTGCAAGAACTTGGTTTCGGGATCGAGCGTGACGTACGCCGGCTTGCCGACGAGCCGCACGATCGAGCGATGCTCGATCTGCACGCCCTTCGGTTTCCCCGTCGAGCCCGACGTGTACATCACGTACGCGCGCGTATTCGGCGTCGCGCGCTCGACGCGCGGCTGTGCCGCGACATCGGTGACGACATGTGGCTCGACGAACAACGTCGTCGCGGCGAGCCCGGCGAGCGCGGCGCCGCGCGCGCGCGACGTCACGAGCACGTGCGCGCCGGCGTCGGTGATCGCGAACTCGAGCCGCTCGCGCGGATAGTCGGGATCGAGCGGCAAGTACGCGCCGCCCGCCTTCAAGATCGCGAGCGCCGCGACGACGGCTTCGGCGCTGCGCTCGAGCACGAGCGCGACGCACTGGTCGCTGCCGACACCCGCCGCGATCAGGCGCTCGGCGAACGCATCGGTCCAGCGATCGAGCGCGCCGTAGCTGAGCGCGCCGCCGTCCCACGCGAGCGCGATCCGCTCGGGATGCGCCGCCGCTTGCTCGCGAAACAACGCGTGCGTGGTCGCTTCTGGCCGATAGCGCACGTCGGTCTGATTCCACGTATCGACGACGCGGCCGCGCTCCGCCGGTGATAGCGGCGAGACGCTCGCGGGCTTCGCGTTCGGTGCGGTCAGGCCGTGCAGCGTCGTGATCAACAGCTCGCCGAGCCGCGCGACGGTCGCGCGATCGAGCTGCGCGGTATCGAACGCCGCGGTCGCGCGATCGCCGTGCGCGGTCCAGCGCAACGCCGCATCGGGCTCGTTCGACCACGTCGATTGCGCCGTCGTGCTCGCCGGCGTTGCGGCCAGCGTCGTGGCATCGATC
>DASXEF010000039.1:0-5624 GCA_036490255.1 Kofleriaceae bacterium | reverse complement strand
CTCGTCGATCCGCTTCGCGAGCAGGCCGCTCGAATCGAACGTCAAGACCGGCGCGATGCCGGTCTTCGCCTCGAACTTCTTGCCGAGCTCTTCGAACGCGCGCGCCAGATCCGCGGCGGCCGCGATCCGCACGGTCTTGGTCGCGGGTTTACTCGAGCAGGCCGCGACCAGAACCAACGTCAAAACGCTGCGCCGCACTCGGCAAGACTATCGCGGTATAAACCTCGAATGGAACGCCGGGTGGTCATCATCGAAGACGAGCGCGACGTGGCGCGCCTCCTCGAGTTCAACCTCAAGGGTGCCGGTTACGCGGTCGACTGGGCGAGCACCGGCGACGAAGGCTTCGCGACCGTGCAAGCCAAGGCGCCCGACGTCGTGCTGCTCGATCTGATGTTGCCCGATACATCGGGCTACGCGGTGTGCAAGCGCATCCGTGCAGACACCGCGCTCGCCGATACCGGCGTGTTGATGCTGACCGCGAAGGGCGAGCCCGAGGATCGCATCATGGGGCTCGAGGTCGGCGCCGACGACTACGTCGTCAAGCCGTTCGTCGTGCGCGAGGTGGTGTTGCGCGTCAACGCGCTCGCGAATCGCATCGCCGAGCGCCGCGCCCGCGGTCAGACGAGCACCGGGCCCGTGCTCAAAGCGGGCACGATCGAGCTCGATCCCGTGACGCACGACGTGAAGATCGGCGGCCAGCTGACGCAGCTGCGCCCGCTCGAGTACAAGTTGCTGCAGCTGTTGGTCTCGGATCCCGGCCGCGTGTTCTCGCGCGAAGAGCTGCTCGAGCAGGTGTGGGAGATGCGCGGCGATATCAACACGCGCACCGTCGACGTTCACGTCCGCCGGCTGCGCGTCAGCCTCGGCCCGGCCGCCGACGTGATCGAGACCGTGCACGGCTTCGGCTATCGCGCCAAGCGCGACGGCTAAAGTCCGCGCCAACGCCTTTGCGGATAGTAGGTTAGGCTTGCTCGCTCGTGCTCAGCTCGCTGCGCAACCGACTGCTCGCGCTGTTCTTGGTGCTGGTCGTCGTCGTCGGTGCGACCACGCTGTACGTGATCGAGCGTACGCTCGCGAGCGATCTGCTCACCGCGCTCGACGCCCGCTTGTCGGCGCAGGGCCGCGCGGTCGCCGACTGGCTCGGGTCATCGGGCGATCCGCGCCGGCTCGCGACGCGGCTCGCCGCGGTCACCAGCACGCGCATCACGATCATCGGCGCCGACGGGTTGGTGCAGGGCGACTCGCTCGAGCCGTCGACGATCGGCAGCCCGATCGGCGAAGCCGGCGAGGTCGAGTACGCGCGTCGCGGCGTCGTCGGTCACGCCGTGCGCGAGCTGCGCGCCGACGAGCCGCGGCAATACCTCGTCGCCGTGCCCGATTCGTTCGGCCGCGTGATCCGGCTCGCCGTGCCGCTCGGCGATATCATCGACACGCGTGCGCGCATGCGCAACCGCTTGCTCGTCGGGTTTGGCATCGGCTTCATGGGCGCGCTGCTGTTGTCGTGGATCTTCGTCCGCGCGATCACGCGGCCGATCCAGTCGCTGACGTTGACCGCCGAACGACTCGCGACCGGCGAGTACGACACTGCACCGCCGCACTACGCGACCGCCGCCGGCGGCGAGCTCGCCGTGCTCGCCCGCGCGATGATGTACATGGCGGCCGAGGTCAAGGCGCGGGTCGGCGAGCTGCGGCGCGAGCGCGACTTGCTCTCGGTCGTGTTCGCCGGCCTCGTCGAAGGCGTGATCGTCGTCGAACAGGGCGGCGCGATCGCGCTCGCGAATGCCGCCGCTCAGCCGCTGCTGCGCGCCGGCGAAGCGGGCGGCTCTGGCGCGTCCGACGAATTGCCGGCCGAGCTCGTCGAGCTCGTCGAGCGCGCGAAGTACGGCGGGCTCGCCGACGCCGAGGTCGAGCTCAACGGCCGCACCGTTCGCGCCAGCGCACGCCCACTCGAGACCGCGGGCGTCATCATCGTGCTCTACGACGTCACGCGGATCCGCTCGCTCGAGGCGGTCCGCCGCGAGTTCTTGTCGAACGCAGCGCACGAGCTGCGCACGCCGGTGACGTCGATCTCGGGCTACGCCGAGACGTTGCTCGGCGCCGGCGGCGCCGTCGACGCCGAGACCTCGCGCGAGTTCTTGCAGACGATCCACCGCAACGCCCAGCGGATCACGAGCCTGGTCTCCGACCTCGTGCTCCTCGATCAGCTCGGCGGTCGCGACGCCGCGGTGATCATGCGCAAGCCGGTGCCGCTCGCGCAGGTCGTCGACGACGCGGCGCGCACGACGAAAGGGATCGCACCCGAGGCGCAGATCGACGTCGACGTGTCGACCGATCTGACCGTGCTCGGCACGCGCGAGGGCCTCGACCACGTCGTGCAGAATCTCGTCGACAACGCCGTCAAGTACGGCGGCGGCACGCCGGTGCAGATCAAGGCGGCGCGCTCGGCCGCACATATCCGGCTCAGCATTTCCGACGCCGGCCCCGGCATCCCGCGCGGGTTCGAAGAGCGCGTGTTCGAGCGGTTCTATCGCGTCGATTCGGGGCGGAGCCGCGCGCAGGGCGGCTCGGGCCTGGGGCTGGCGATCGTCAAGAGCCAGCTCGAGGCGATGGGCGGCCGCGTGTGGCTCGAGCATGCAGAACCTGGCGCGCGTTTCGTGATCGAGCTGGACGCAGCGTAAGCTAGCGAGCCGTGGCCGCTTCGTACTCGTACTCGTACTCGTACTCGTACTCGTACGAGGCTCTCGCGATCGGTAGCGAACCTTCGCCATTCGGTTTTCGCCGCGACATGGCGCGCCCGAGTACGAGTACGAGTACGAGTACGAGTACGATTAGGATTGCGCAGTGACGCCGGAGCTATGGTGGGCCGCGGCGACGCTCGTGATGGCGGCGGCCGTGAATCGCTTCGTGCCGGTCGCGAAGACACCTCGATCGAGTACGAGTACGAGTACGAGTACGATTACGATTAGGATTGCGCAGTGACGCCGGAGCTGTGGTGGGCCGCGGCGCTCCTCGCCGCAACGGTCGTGACGGCCGCGGCCGTGAATCGCTTCGTGCCGGTCGCGAAGTCGCGCGTGCGGCGCAGCGCGATCGTGTTCGTGCTCTATGCGCTGTCGCTCGGCATCACGCTCGGTTTGCGGTTCTGCGAGGCCGACGCGTGGGCGAACCGGTTCGAGATCGCGACCGAGCTGCTGCGCGCGTTCGCGCTGGTCGGCGTTGCCGGCACGCTCGTGTTCGCGATCTTCTTCAAGCTCGTCGGGCTGTCGATCCCGACGATCGCGAGCGATCTGCTCGTCGGTGTCGCGTATATCGTCACCGCGCTCGGCGTGTTCACGCAGCACGGGCTCGATCCGCTCAGCGCGTTCGCGACCGCCGGCGTGGTTTCCGCGGTGCTCGCGTTCTCGCTGCAGAGCACGCTCGGCAACATCATCGGCGGGGTCGCGCTGCAGCTCGACGGCTCGATCCACGAAGGCGATTGGATCCAGCTCGAGAACGGCAAGCAGGGCAAGGTGCGCGCGATTCGCTGGCGCCACACGCTGGTCGAGACGCGCGATTTCTCGACGATCGTCGTGCCCAACGCGCAGCTGCTCGCGAACAACATCACGATCCTCGGCTGGCGCGAGACCGCACCGGCGCCGCAGCGCATGTGGGTGTGGTTCAACGTCGACTTTCGCCACCCGCCGAGCAAAGTCATCGACATCGTGACCGACGCGCTGACGGCGTCGCCGATCGACAACGTCGCGCCCGATCCGAAGCCGAACTGCGTGTGCATGGATTTCGCGAAGGACGGCCGCGACAGCTTCGCGTGCTACGCGGCGCGCTACTGGATCTTGGATCTCGCGCCCGACGATCCGACCAACTCGCGCGTGCGCACGCGGATCTACGCGGCGCTCGGCCGCGCCGGCATCGCACTCGCGGTGCCCGCGACCGCGAACCTGGTGCAGATGCACGATCCCGTGCACGCGCAACAGCACCACGAGCGCGACATCGATCGGAACCTCAAGGCGCTCGCGAACGTGTCGCTGTTTCACACGCTGTCGGCCGAGGAGCTGCGCGTGCTCGCCGAAGATCTGTGGCCGGCATCGTACGCGGTCGGCGAGAAGATCACGCGGCAAGGCGCGGTCGCGCACTGGCTCTACATCTTGACCACGGGCAAGGTCGAGATTCGGCGCCGGACGCCCGACGGTGAGGAGGCGCAGCTCGTCGCGAAGCTCGACGCGCCCGACATCATCGGCGAGATGGGCCTGATGACCGGCGCGCCGCGCGGCGCCGACGTGGTCGCGATGACGCCGTGCGAGTGCCTGCGCCTCGGCAAGCCCGCGTTCGAGAAGGTGCTCGGCGCGCGGCCCGAGATCGCGAAGGAGCTCGCGAGCAAGCTCGCGACACGCCGCATCGGGCTCTACGAGCGCCACGACGACCTCGACGCGGCGCAGTCCAAGCAGCTCCATCTCGGCGAGACCGAGAAGATCCTGCGCGGGATCAAGGACTTCTTCGGCTTGTGAGCGGCGCTGCATCCAAACGCGCGCGGGAGACGAACTGATGGCCATGCGAACGCTGATCGTTCCTCTGCTGCTCGCGGCCTGTGGCGGCGCGCAAAAATCGCCGCCGCCCGACAACCGCCCGCTGTTCGATCGGCTCGGCGGTCAACCCGCGATCAACGCGGTCGTCCACGAGTTCGTGATCAAGACGAAGGCCGATCCGCGGATCAGCCAGTTCTTCACGAACACCGATCCGGTCAAGCTCGAGCACGCGATGGACGATCACGTGTGCTCGATCACCGGCGGCGGTTGCACGTACAAGGGCAAGTCGATGGTCGATGCGCACACGAACATGCATCTCTCCGACGCCGACTTCTCCGCGTTCATTGACGATCTGACCGCGACGCTCGCGAAGCTGAACGTCCCCAAGCGCGAAGCGATGGAAGTGATCGACGCGTTCGACGGGCTCAAGCCGCAGGTCGTCGGCCACTGAGCAGCGCTATACCGCCCGCTTCGCAGACGAGCCGGACGTCGCCGAAGCCGGCGCGCTCGAGCGCGCGTGGTTGCTCGTCGCGCTCGGTGTACAGCGGCGACGGTAGCTCCGCCGTTCGATAATGATCGGCGTAGAGCAACACGCCGCCGGGCACGAGTAACGCGCGCGCTCGCTCGAGCAGCGGCACGAGGTGGCGCGCGTGGCGCGTCTCGTGCGCGGCTTGCAGCGTGACGATGGCATCGAAGTCGCCGAGACCATCGGCCCACGCCGGATCGCGAAAGTCGCGGGTCACGAACGTCACGCGATCGCCGAGATGCTCGCGCGCGATCGCGTGCATCGCCGGTGAGAAATCGAGCGCGGTGTAGCTCTGCACGTCGCAGTGCTCGATGATCTCGCGCGCGAGCTGGCCCGGGCCGGAGCCGAGCTCGAGGATGCGTAGCCGCGGCGCGAGCTCGGCGCAGAACGCCGCGAAGAACTGCGCGCGATACGGCCTGCGAACGCGCGTGTCTTCGATCCACGCGCGCGCGGCCGCGGCATCGCGAAAGTCGACGCGAATCGGAACATCGTCGTCGTCGTCGTCGCTCATCAGCTCGGCTGCAGCGGAATCTGCACGCTCGACCGCGCGTTCGGCCCCGCGTGTTGCGCGACCAGACCGC
>DASXEF010000850.1:0-6585 GCA_036490255.1 Kofleriaceae bacterium | reverse complement strand
ATCGACGGATCGAACTTCGCGAGCTTGTTGTTCTGATCGACGACGAAGATCAGCTTCGCATCGTCGGAGCAACCGTCGCTGCCGGTCGCGCTGCCACCACCACCGCCACCACCGCCGCCACCGCCGCCGCCACCGCCACCGGCATCGCCGCCGGAATCATCGTCGCCGCCGGGCGACTGGCGCGAGTTAGGCCCGCAAGCGCACGCGAGCACGAGCAACAGGACAGCCGACTGCCTCATCATGCCGGCGACGCTAGCAAGTCTCGCGGCGACTCAATAGCGCAATCGCGCGCCTACATATTCAGAAAATCATCGTCGGTGCACAGGTCGAAACGCCGGCTCCGACGATCTCGAGCCCGGTCGCCGGCGTCTTGCTGACGATCATTCCAGGCGTCGCGCTCGTCGGGCCCGCGACCTGATAGACCGTCGATTGCTCTGGGGAATCCGACTGCAGCTCGAGGAACACCCAGTAGTCGCCGCCGTAAAATCCGAACGCCCACGCGACCGGCTCTTCGCCGTCATCGAGACTCGACTCCTGATACGTGTTGGCAGCAACCGCCATACCGGTTGTTTTATCGATTTGCTCGACAAGCGGTGTCGAGCTGCCATCGACGTCGGGGAACCAACCCCACAGCTCGGCGTTCGCGTTGCCGGTGAGCTCGGGCCGGCCGTTGATCGAGCCGACGACCTTCGCGCTCATCGACGACGTATCGAGCGTCGCGAGCATCGCCGGATCGGGATCGCTCTCACCGTCGAGGTCGGCGCCGCCGGCGATGAACAGCGTGTCGGTCGAGCCGCCCATCGTGTCGGTCGAATAACCCATGCCGAACTCGTCGAGCCCGTCCTGCGACGACCACGACGTCTTCGTGCACGGCAGCGACGTCTGCGTGGTGTCGACTTTGTAGATCTTGTCGTCGTCGAACAGGATGTACGCCTGCGCGTTGCGATCGACCGCCATCGAGAACGGGCTGCCGCTCGACGGGCAGCTCACGGTGCCGAGCGTGGTGAACGCCTTCGTCATCGGGTTGAACTGCGCGAGGTGGTTGTTCTTGTCGACGACGTAGATCAGCTTGGCCGCGTCGGAGCAATCGCTGCCGTTCGATCCCATGCCGCCGCCGTCGCCGCCGCCGTTGTCGTCGTCGTCGTCGCCGCCGGGCGACTGGCGGGCGCCCGGGCTACACGCCACCGTCGCGACGAACCCAGCGAGCACAGCGAAGAGCGTCCATCTCATGACGACGACGCTATCAAATTTCGAGTCGCGCGATTCGCCGAAATGCGACGGTCAGCCAAAACCCGCTGATCGCGACCATCGAGATGGCGCCGGTGAGCGCCACCGAGCCGGTCTGCCCGGCGATCGTGCGCATCGCGTACGCCAGGCTCGCGTAGTGCATCGACGCGTCGATCGAGCCGATCGTGAGGTCGAGCAGCAAATAGATGATCGAGAAGATCATCGCGTGACGCGGCAGGATCGCCGCGATGCCGGCGACCGCACAGCACGTCGCGAGCGCACCGACGGCGATCGAAGTGATCGCGCCGGCGTTCAGCAGCGCGTGATCGCCGGCGTAGCCGCATCCGATCAAGCTGCCGGTGACGTACGCGGCGCACATCGGCGCGAGCGCGAGTAGCTTGCCGGCGATGATCGTCCAGCGGGGGAGCGGCCGCGCCCACAAGTATGCGGCGGTCTTGTCCTCGATCTCTTCGCCGAGCGACGACGCGACGAACATCGGCGGCAGGATCACGAGCACGAGCATGACGAGCTCGGCCGCGCTGCTGCCGCGGTCGTGCATCGGCGCCGCGGCGAGCACCGGCAACAGCGAGATCAAGAACGCGATCGCGGGCAACATGCCGCGCGACGACCGGCGAAACGTCACGCGCGCGATCGACAACACCGCCGCGACGGTGCTCGGCGGCTCAGTCATCGACGTGACCTCCGGTGAGGTAGTCGAACACCGCGCCGAGGTTGTTGTCGGGCGACGCCAGCGCGTGGACGACGACGTTCTGCGCGAGCACCGCGGCTGCGAGCTCGTCGTAGCAGCGATCCGGATCGCGCGTCTCGATCACGACGGCGTCGCGTTCGAACACGATCCGCGCGACGTGGTCGGAGCCCGCGAGCGCTTGCGCGACCGCGCGCGGCTGATCGCATTGCATGCGGATGCGATGCGGCTGCTTGTCGATCAGCTTGCGGATCTCGTAGACGTTGCCTTCCGCGAGCACCTGGCCGCGATAGACCACGACGATCTCGGACGTCAGCGCCTCGATCTCGTAGAGCACGTGGCTCGACACGACGATCGTCTTGCCGGCGTCGGCGAGCTTCTTGATGCGCTCGACGATGTCGGCGCGCGCCATCGGATCGACGCCGGTCAACGGCTCGTCGAGCAGCAAGAGATCCGGATCGTGCGCGATCGCGGTCGCGAGCTTGACGCGCTGGCGCATGCCTTTCGAGAATGCGTGGACGCGCCGGTGCATCGACGCCTTCATGTCCATCGTGTCGAGCGCACGCTCGGCGGCTTTCGGCGCTTCGCTCCGCGCAACGCCGGATAGCTCGGCCATCGCGGTCACGAGCTCGAGCGCGGTCAGCTCGTCCCACGTCTTCTCGTGCTCGGGCGCGTAGCCGATCCGCGCGCGGACCGCCGCCGTGTCGAACGGGTTGTGGCCGAACACGGTCAACGTGCCGCGCGACGGCGCGAGCAGGCCGGCAATCATCTTCATCAGCGTCGACTTGCCGGCGCCGTTCGGACCGAGCAAGCCGACGATGCCGCCGTCGAGCTTCCACGTGATGTCGGAGATCCCGAGCACGTGGCCGTACCACTTGCTGCACGCCTGCGCGTCGACCACGGGCGCGCTCATCAGGTCGCGCCTCCGACGCCGGCCTTTTGCGCCGTCGACAGCTTGTAGTAGACCAGGCCGATCGCGATCGCGCTCTGCGCGACGAGCGAGATCACCGCGGCGGAGGTGGGCACGTCGAGCTTGCCGTCGAGCATCGCGGGCATGTGGAACGCGTGGTTCGCGAGCGAGACCAGCGCGTTCTTGAGATCGATCGCCTTGACCCAACCGAGGTTGCCGGCGGCGCCGAACCCGGTCGCGATGTTGCCGACGATCAAGTAGTAGGCCGCCCACAGTCCGAGCGCGTAGCCGCGATTGCTGACCATCGCCGAGAAGCCGAGCGGGATCGCGGTGTACGCGAGCGCGCCGAGCAGGCCGAGGCCGAGCGCTTTCGGCACGACCGCGATCTGATCGAGCAGCGCGCTGGTATCGCTCGTCGTCGTCAGCGCGACGTGCATGATCGCGACGAGCAGCGGGCCGATGGCGAGCACGCTCGCGATCACCGCGCCATAACCGACGACCTTGCCGAGCAAGTAGTCGATCGGCCGCGTCGAGCGCGCGAAGTAGAACACGAACGCGCCGGACCGCACGTCGCCGGCGATGATCGACGTGCCCAGCACGACGCTCGCGACGAACGCGATCGAGCAGAACGACGCGAACGTCGTCGGCAACGCGGCATCTGCGAGCGTGATGCTGATCCCGGCGCCGCGCGAACCGCCGAGGCCGAGGAGCTTGTCGGACAGCACGAAGATCCACACCGCCGCGACGACGATCGGGATCAGCGTCAACACCGTGACGAGCTTCCACCGCCACCACGATTTCCACGCGGTCGCCAGCTGGTGTCGCGCGATCACGCGCCACCGCGTCGAGGTCGGCCGCCGCGTGCCGGCGTAGCGCTTGTAGCCGAGGTCGTGGATCGCGCTCATGGCTTGGCCTCGGGGGCTTGGCCGAGCACGCGCAGGAACGCAGCCTCGACGCTATCGCGCCGCACTTCGAGCCCGCGGATCTGCAAGCCGGCGCGCTTGGCGAGCTCGAACACGAGCCGGCTCGTCGCGTTCGCCGGCAGATCGACGTCGAGCTTGATCAGCGAATGCACCTTGCACGTGGCCCCGGCCTCACCGAGGGTGGCCGCCAGCTTGTCGGCATCGGCTTTGACCTCGACCGCGAGCTCGCGATCGTCGCCGCGTGCGCCGCGCAGCTCGTCGATCGTGCCGGCGAAGCGGAGCTCGCCCTTGTTCATGATCACCGCGTGGTCGCACACGCGCTCGACGTCGGGCAACAGATGCGTCGACACCACGATCGCGCAGCCGCGGCGCGACGGCAGCTCGGTGATGAGCGCGAGCATCTCGTCGCGCGAGCGCGGATCTAACCCGTTCGTCGGCTCGTCGAGAAACAACAGCTCGGGATCGTGGACGAGCGCTTGCGCGAGCTTCACGCGCTGCTTCATGCCGGTCGAGTAGCCGTCGATCGGCTGGTAGCGCTTGTCCTCGAGCCCGGCGTAGTACAGCGCCGCGTGCGCGCGTTGCATCGCCTCGGTGTGCGGCAAACCCGAGAGCTCGGCGGCATACGTGCACAGCTCGACCGCCGACATGCCGGCGAGAAACGCCTCTTGCTCGGGCATGTAGCCGACGCGATCGCGAATCGCCGGACCGTCGGTCGCCGACGACATGCCGAGCACCGTCGCCTTGCCGTCGAACGGGATGAGCCCGAGCAGGCACTTGAGCAGCGTCGACTTGCCGGAGCCGTTCGGGCCGAGCAAGCCGACGATGTTGCCTTCGATCGTCGCGGTCACACCGCCCAGCGCGCGGACCGAGCCGAACGACTTCGCGAGCTTGTCGAGCTGGATCACGGAATGACCTGCAAGGTGACCGGCACGACGCCGGCGTCGATCATGTGGAGCTCGCGCGCGGCGGCTTCCGACAGATCGATGATGCGATTGTGCGAGTACGGCCCGCGATCGTTGATCCGCACGATCACGCTGCGGCCGTTGCGCTGGTTCGTGACGCGCACGCGCGTGCCGAACCTGAACGAGCGATGCGCCGCGGTAAGTGCGTGGCGATCGAATCGCTCCCCCGACGCCGTCATCTGCGATTCGCCATACCACGACGCGAGGCCGCGTTGGGTCGTGATGCCGTGCTCGACCGTGGTGGTCGTGGTCTCAGGAGCTCTGCCGCCGCATGCGGCCGCCGCGATCGCGAGGACGACCGCGAGGCGCTTCACCGCGTGCACCCGGCGCCGAGCGTGTGGCCGGCTTTATCGAGCGCTGCTTTGCGCAGCTCGTGGCCGGTCGGCCCGTCGCCGAGCGTCGCGCGAAACTTCTCGCCGTGGCCGGGCCCGGTGATGTCGCGCAAATACGCGTCGTGCTGGAACGTGTCGGAGTGCTCGTGGGTGTGGCACTGGCTCGCGCACAGATCGTCGGCGGGCTTGAGCGTGATCGCGAGCGGCTTCTCCTCGCCGTTTTTAGCGACGTGGATCGAGCCGGGGCCGTGGCAGGTCTCGCACTGCACGTCGCGCAGCTTGTCGTTGGTCGCGAGCGAGCTGCCGCCGGGCTTGTCGAAGCCGGTGACGTGGCAGCCGATGCATTCGTAGTCGAACTGCTGGCCGCGATCGACGAGCGTCTGCCACGCCTGCGCGTGCACGGTCTTCTTCCAGAACACGGCGGCATCGCCGTGACAGTCGGTGCAGCCGGCGTCGCCGACGTACGTCGGTTTGCCTTTGTCGACGGCGAGCGGCGGGATCTGCTGCGCGGCTTTCACGTTCGCTTCGCCGGCCGCGGCGTAGAACTTCGTGACCTCGGTCTGCGCGGGCACCGAGCACGCGAGCAGCTTGTTGATGCGGATCTGCGACAGCGTGAAGAAGCTGCCGTGCGCCGGCGCGTTCAGCGGCTTGGCCTGGAGCGCGTTGCGTTCGGCCGCGAGCTGCGCGCGCTCGCGCTTCTTCGTGGCGACGAAGCTCGCATCTGCCGACGGATCGGCCGCGAACTTCGCGAGGTCGGCGTCGAGCGACGCGAGCTCTTTGTCGTCGCGCGCGATCTTCGCCTGCGCGGCGACCGGGCCGACCGCGTCGACGAGCGCACCGTTGCCGTGCATCGTGACGTCGATGCGGCTCAGCACCTGGCCGCGATTGCCGGGGATCACGAGCCAGCCCGAATCGAGCTTCGTCGCCTCGGGCTCGACGTCTTCGGGCTCCGGCGCGTTCTGCCCGAGACCGGCCACCGCGAGATCGACACCGCCGATCGCGCGAATCAGATCGGACGCGTCGTGTTTGCTCGACGCCTGCACGAGCGCGACGATCACCTGCGCGCCGCGCTGCTTGAGATCGGCGACGGCCGCCTTGCCGGCCGCGACCGGATCGGTGACCTCGACCGCGAACGCGTCCTTCGCGATCACGCCGAACACGCCGACCTTGGCGCTGCCGACGTCGTGGACTGCCGGTGCGAGCCCGGCGTATTGCCCGGTCGTGTCGCTCTCGGTGCGTGGGATCCGCAGCTTCTGCGGCCCCATCGCGATGTCGGCCGGCCCCAACCCGAGGGCGGCGACCTGCAGCTCGCTCTGATAGATGTTGGCGAGCAGGTCGGCCTTGAGGTCTTCTTCAGCGCCGTTCTGAGGTGGAATCGGATTTTGCGAGTACAGCAGCGAGCCGGCGTCGACGAAGATCACCGGGCCTTTGGCGCGGGCGTCGGCGATCAGCTGCGCCGTCCGGCTGATATCGCCGAGCGGATCAGAGGTACAGCCGCAGGGGCCGATCTGCCCGCGGACCTCGG
>DASXEF010000789.1:0-12259 GCA_036490255.1 Kofleriaceae bacterium | reverse complement strand
CGTCGGGCTGGGACACGCTCGCCGATCAGTACGGCTTCGCGGTCGCGTATCCGCAACAACAATCGGCCAACAACATCGAAAGCTGCTTCAACTGGTTCGACGGCGCCACGGACGACGTGCGCGGCGCCGGTGAAGCCGAGTCGATCGACGAGATGGTCCAGTACGAGATCACGACGCACGGCATCGACCCGTCGCGCGTGTTCATCACCGGGTTCTCGTCGGGCGCCGCGATGACGTCGGTGATGGCCGCGACGTATCCCGACGTGTTCGCGGCTGCGTCGATCATGGAGGGCTTGCCGTACGCGTGCGCGACGACCGAGACCGACGCGTTCACGTGCATGAACCCCGGCGTGACGAAGACCGCCGATCAATGGGGCGCGCTCGTCAAAGCCGCGTACACGGCGACCGCGTTCCCGCGCGTCCAGATCTGGGTCGGCACGGCCGATACGACGGTCGCGCCGATGAACGCGCAGCAGCTCGCGCTGCAATGGACCGACGTCGCGGGCGTCGCGATGAACCCGACCGGTACGGGCACGGTCGGCTCGGCGAGCTGGACCGACTACGGCAGCGCGGTCGAGGTGTTCGAGGTCAGCGGCATGGATCACGCGGTCGCGCTCGGCGACGACGGATCGATCGCGTGCCCGGGCACCGCGACGACGTACTTCGAAGATCACGGCGTGTGCTCGACGGTGCGCGCGGCGCAGTTCTTCGGCATCGTGCCGGCATACGCGACGAACGGTTCGGGCTCGGGCTCGGGCGGCAACGGCAACGGCAGCGGCAGCGGCAGCGATAACGGCGGCGGCGGCGGCGGCAACGGCGACAACAACGGCAGCGGCTCGGCGGGCACGATGCTCGATGCCGGTGGTTGCAACGTCGGCGGCAACGGCGCGGGTGCGCTGATCGTCATCGCGGGCGTCATGCTCGGCCTGCGTCGCCGGCGCGCGTAGCCATGACGATCATGGCACGCGATATCGCGCCGAGCGCGCCGACGAGCTCGATCACCGTCGTCGCGGCGGCGAGCTTCGTCGGCACCGCGATCGAGTGGTACGACTTCTTTCTCTACGGCACCGCCGCGGTGCTGATCTTTCCGAAGCTGTTCTTCCCGGCCGCGGATCCGATCGTCGGCACGCTGCTCGCGCTCGCGACGTTCGCGGTCGGATTTCTCGCGCGGCCGCTCGGCGGCATCGTGTTCGGTCACTACGGCGACCGGCTCGGTCGCAAGAAGATGCTCAGCCTGACGCTGTGGATCATGGGCATCGCGACGTTCGCGATCGGCGTGTTGCCGACGTACGCGAGCATCGGCATCGCCGCGCCGATCTTGCTCGTCGTGCTGCGGCTCGTGCAGGGCTTCGGGCTCGGCGGCGAATGGGGCGGGGCCGTGCTGCTCGCCGCGGAGCACGCGCCCGCGGGTCGACGCGGCCTCTACGCCGCATTGCCGCAAGTCGGCGCCGCCGCCGGGTCGCTGGTCGCGAACGGCGTGTTCCTGCTCTCCGGCAAGCTCGCGAGCGAGTGGGCGTGGCGGATCCCGTTCTTGTTCAGCGTCGTGCTCGTCGGCGTCGGCACGTTCATCCGGCTTCGCGTCGCCGAATCGCCCGCGTTCGAAACCGAGCGCGCCGTGCGGATGCCGCTGCTCGAGGTGCTGCGCACGCACAAGCGCAACGTCGGGCTCGCGATGGGCGCGCGGCTCGCCGAGAACGCGCTGTTCTACATCTACACGGTCACGGTCTTGAGCTACGTGACCATCCGCACCGGCGTCGCCAAAGACGTCGTGCTGCACGGCGTGCTCGTCGCGATGGCGCTCGATCTCGTCGCGATTCCGCTGTTCGGCGCGCTGTCCGACAAGCTCGGCCGCCGCCCGGTCTATCTGTTCGGCGCGATCTTCTCGGCGCTGTTCGTGTGGCCCTTCTTTCTGCTGGTCGATACCGGCCAGCCGCTGTGGATCGATCTCGCGATCGTGCTCGCGATCTGCGTCGGCCACGCGGCGATGTACGGGCCGCAGGCGAGCTTCTTCGCCGAGCTGTTCGGCGCCCATGTCCGCTACACCGGCGCGTCGCTCGGCTATCAGCTCGCGTCGGTGCTCGGCGGCGGGCTCGCACCGTTGATCGCGACCGCGTTGTTCGCAGCGACGCACGGCAGCTGGTGGGCCGTCGCGCTTTACATGATCGGCTGCGCGGTCATCACGACTGCCGCCGTGCTCGCCGCCGCCGAGACGCGGCCTGATTCGAGGAGACCAAGACCATGAAGATCTCGATCGCTTGTTTCATCGCATTGACCCTGTCGACGTCGGTCGCGTTCGCCGACGACGACTCGGAAGCTCCACCGGGCACACCGGCCGCCGCGCCGGCTCCGCCGCCGCCTGCGAAAGCCTTACCGAGTATCGGCCCGAAGGGCCTGTGGTACACGGACGGCCACGTCTCGGCGTCGGAGTCGCAGAACTTCCTGTCGCTCGGCTACTTCCCGGCCAAAGACCTCACGCTCTACGGCGGCCTCGGCTTCACGTACAACCCGAACGGCGGCGAGAAAGATGCGCTCGGCGCGTTCACGTCGACGCCGGCGACCGACAAGTTCGCCGCCGACATCGTGCTCGCCGCCGCGTACTTCTGCGTCGACAAGTTCCCGGTCGGTATGGGCCCCGAGATCGCGGTGCTCGCGAACGTCGCGCCGAACACGCCGTTCTCGAACACCGTCGTCGAGGCCGCGTGGGCGCTGCGCTACGCCGTGTTGCCGCACCTCGCGCTCGGCACCGATCTCGGCATCTCGGCGACGTTCATCCAGTCGCCGGCGAACGTGAAGAACCCGACGATCTCGACGCTCGCGTTCGGGCTCCACGTCATCTACGTGCTGGGCGATTAACCCATGTCGATTCCAACCACCGCAACGCGCTGTCCGAGCTCCGGGGACGACGCACCGCTGACGGACGAGCCGCCGAAGCGAGTCCGCTACTACGTCCTCGCGATCCTCCTCGTCGTCTACACGTTGAATTTTCTCGACCGCCAGGTGCTCGGCATCTTGGTCAAGCCGATCAAGGCCGAGCTCGGCCTCTCGGACACGCAGGTCGGCCTGATGGGCGGGCTCGCGTTCGCCTCGCTGTACGCGACGCTCGGCGTGCCGATCGCGTATCTCGCGGATCGCGGATCGCGGCGGCGGATCATGGCGTGGTCGCTCGCGCTGTGGTCGGCGTTCACGTCGGTCTGCGGGCTCACCCACAACTTCGTGCAGATCTTCTTGGCGCGCATCGGCGTGGGCATCGGCGAGGCCGGCGGCGTCGCGCCGGCGTACTCGATGATCTCGGACTACTTTCCGAAGCATCAGCGAGCGCGCGCGCTGTCGGTGTACTCGCTCGGCATTCCGATCGGCAGCGCCGTCGGCATCCTCGCGGGCGGCCTGATCGCGTCGAAGATCAACTGGCGTGCGGCGTTCATGATCGTCGGCGCGGTCGGCATCGTGGTCGCGCCGATCGTGCGGTACACGATCAGAGATCCGAAGCGCGGCGGCTGGGAAGCCCAAGCGCCCGCGTCGCCGGCGCGATTCCGCGACGTGTTCGGCATCGTGTCGAAGAAGTCGTCGTTCTGGCTGCTCGCGTTCGGCGCCGCCTCGTCGTCGGTGTGCGGCTACGGCGTCGCGTTCTGGCTGCCGTCGTTCTTCATGCGCAGCCTGCACCTGGGCATGGTCGAGACGTCCTGGTACTACGCCGCGATCACGCTGGTCGGCGGTGGCCTCGGCATTCTCGGCGGCGGCCTGATCGCCGATCGCGTCGGCAAGCTCAACCGCGCGGCCTACCCGATCATCCCGGCGATCGCGTTCATGGTCGCGATGCCGTGCTTCTTCGCCGCGGTCCATCTCAGCTCGCCGCTCGCGGCGTTCCCGCTGTTTCTGGTTCCGACCGGGCTGAACTTGATGTGGCTCGGACCGATCCTCACGGCGGTCCAGCATCTCGTGCCCGGCCACATGCGGACGACGGCATCGGCGATGTTCTTGCTCGTCAACAACCTGCTCGGGATCGCGCTCGGCTACTACTACTTCGGGGCGGTCTCCGATGCCCTGAAGCCGCATTACGGCGACGAGTCGCTGCGTTACGCGATCTACAGCGGGCTCGGCTTCTACGTCATCGCCGCGGCGCTGTTCCTCATCGCGTCGCGCAGCTTGAAGAAGCACTGGGTCGACTAACCCGGACGCCGGCTGGCGAGCTATGGTCGGCCCACCGTGAAGAAAATCAGAGCCGAGTACATCTGGATCGACGGACAGAAGCCCACGGCGAAGCTGCGATCGAAAACCAAGATCGTGGAAGGCCCCATCAAGAAGCTCGACGATCTCCCGGAGTGGGGATTCGACGGATCGAGCACGGGCCAGGCCGAAGGTCACTTCAGTGACTGCCAGCTCCGGCCGGTCAAGATCATCGCCGACCCGCTGCGCGAGGAGCACGACGTGCTCGTGCTGTGCGAGGTCCTCAACGCCGACGCCAGCGTGCACTCGAGCAACACGCGCGCGCGGCTTCGCGCGGTCGCCGAGAAGTTCGCCGACCACGATCCGTGGTTCGGCATCGAGCAGGAGTACACGTTCTTCAACGGCAACCAGCCGCTCGGCTGGCCGGATCGCGGGTTCCCGGCGCCGCAAGGCGGCTACTACTGCGGCGTCGGCAGCGACGAGGTTTTCGGTCGCCCCGTCGTCGAAGCGCACACGGTCGCCTGCCTCAAGGCCGGCATCGAGATCGCGGGCACGAACGCCGAAGTCATGCCGGCGCAGTGGGAGTTCCAGGTCGGCACGCTCGGTCCGCTCGAAGTCAGCGATCAGCTGTGGCTCGCGCGCTGGCTGCTCTACCGGATCGGTGAAGAGCACGGCGTGAGCGCGACGTTGCATCCCAAGCCGATCAAAGGCGACTGGAACGGCGCCGGCGCGCACACGAACGTGAGCACGAAGGCGACGCGCGCCGACGGCGGCATCAAGGCGATCGAAGCCGCCTGCGCGAAGCTCGGCAAACGCCACGAAGAGCACATGAAGGTCTACGGCGCGTTCAACGAGGAGCGCCTGACCGGCAAGCACGAGACGTGCTCGATCCATCAGTTCCGCTACGGCGTCAGCGATCGCGGCGCGTCGATCCGGATCCCGATGGCCAGCGCGAACGCGGGCAAGGGCTACTTCGAAGATCGCCGCCCGGCGGCGAACATGGATCCGTACGAAGTGTGCGCGATCCTGGTCGAGACGATCTGCACGCCTTAGCGTTACTATGGCGCGATGCTAGGTGAGGTGGTGACGGCGGAGCAGTTGGCATCGCGCATCGAAGCGGGGCGTCGCGAGCCGTGGCTCGATCTCGACGCCGACGAGATGCGCCGCAACTACAATCGGCGCCCGTTCAGCGTGCGCCATCGGCTCGCCGAGCACCCGGCGTTCCAGCTCGACGCGCTGCGCGCGTTGTGTCATCGCCTGCCGCGCAAGCAGATCAAGTATCGCGCCGGCAAGATCCCCGACGACGCGAACTTCGATACCTCGCTCGACGACTTCAAGACGATCACGTTCGAGCAGGCGGTCGACGGGCTCGAAGAACATCAAGCGTACGTCGCGATCTACAACGCCGAGCGCGATCCGGAATACGGCCGCATCCTCGGCGGTCTGCTCGGCGAGCTCGCCGCGCAGACCGAGCAGGTCGAGCCGGGACTCAACTGGTATTCGACCTACGTGTTCATCTCGACGCAGGACGCGGTCACGCCGTATCACATGGATCGCGAGATGAACTTCTTGCTGCAGATTCGCGGCACGAAGACGGTGCGGCTGTGGGATCCGCGCGACGCCGACGTGATGACACCGGCCGAGCGCGATCGGCTGTTGTCGTTCACCGGCGATCCACGCCCGGCGTACAAGAGCTCGCTCGCCGACAAGGCGACCGTGTTCGAGCTCGAGCCGGGCGTCGGCGTGCACCATCCGTTCATCGCGCCGCACCTGGTCCACACGCGCAGCGGGTTGTCGATCTCGCTCGCGATCACGTTTCGCACGCCGAAGTCCGACGAGTGGACCGACGCGCACCGGTTCAATCACCAGCTGATGCGCCGCGTCGGGCTCGTGCCGCGCACCGTCGGCGAATCGGCGATCGTCGACGGCGGCAAGGCCCGGATGGTTCGAGCGGTTCGTCGGCTTCGCGGGTTTGCGCGCTAGTCGCGGTGCGCATCACGTGCACGGATTTCACTGGGACTCGCGTCCCACGTGGTCGCCAGACCCGAGCGTGATTCCCGCGCGTTATCGCCGAACGCTCGCGGTGCGGCGATTGCAATTCCGTCGGCGATGCATCGCGTGTGGCTCGCGTCGTGCGTGGTTGTAGCCGGCTGCTCCGGCGCGATCGATGCGTCCGCGGTGCTGCGCGTCGAGCCCGCGTCGATCGATCTGAGCGTCGACCTCGCGTCGCCGCCGCCGACCGCAGCGATGCAGGTCGTGCTCGTCCACGCCGACGGCAGCGAGGACGACGTCACGTCGACCGCGAGCTTCGAGCTCGATGGCGCGCCGATCGGCCAGCTCGCGGGCGCGAGCGTGGTCAGCGACGGATTTGCGGGTGGCTCGGCGACGATTCGTGTCGCGTATGCCGAGCTCGCGACGTCGATCCCGGTGACCGCACACGTATCGGGGCAGCGCATCGTCGACGGCACGCCCGCGGGCGCGGCCGCCGCATTCGCGACCGCATCTGCAACGCCGTTCGATGCGCACCTCGACCCGCAAGACGGCAGCGTGCTGCCGCCGGGGCTCGGCCGCATCGTGCTGTCGTTCGCGGCGAACGATCTCGACGACACGCATCAGGTCACGGTGACCGCGCCGTACCTGGATCTCACCATCGTCGCGCCCGGCGTCGCCGGCCCACGCGAGCTCGAGCTGTCGGTGAGCGAGGTCGCCGCGATCACGCGTACCGCGCGCGGCGGTGCGGTCGAGCTCGAGGTCGCGAGCCTGCAGAGCAGCGCGCCGGCGACGTCGCGCGTCACGACCGTCGGGCTCGAAGTCGCAGATCTCGATGCGGGCTCGCTGCTCGTCGGCGGCATCGAGAGCACCGGCACCGTCACCGATGCCGACGATCCGACGTTGTTCCGCTACGACATGCAGGCCGGCGGCGCGACCGCGATGTTCGCGAGCCCGGCGACCATGTGCATCGGCTGCCACCTCGCGGTGTCCGCGGACGGCACGCGGATCAGCGCGCTCACGAACATGACGACGTCGCCGTTCCTCAGCGGCATCATCCTCGACGCGCGATCGGGCGCCGTGCTCGCGCAGTCGAATTCGACGTCGTCGTGGGCGACGGCTGCATACGATCCGAGCGGCGCGATGCTCGGCGCGTGGCAAGGCGCGCTGTCGCTGCGCGACGGCACGACCGGCGCGATGATCGGCCCGATCGCGACGACCGACGCCGCTGCCGCGCCGACGATCTCGCCCGACGGCACCGCGGTCGCGTACGTCAGCTTGGACGCCGGCGGCAGCTCGGAGCCGGTCGGCAACGCGCTCCACGTTCGATCGTGGAACGCCGCGCAGATGACGGTCGGGCCGATGGTCGAGCTCGTGCGCGACGGTAACGGCGTCGTGCTCCCCGAGTTCTCGTCGGACGGCCGCTGGGTCGCGTTCGGCCATTCCGCGGCCGACTCGGACGGCGATGTCCCGTCCAGCTCGTCGGCGGTGCGGGTCGACGGCAGCGCGATGGTGCTGCTCACGACCGATCCGCTCGATCAGCTCGCGCATTGGGCATCACCGATCGCGCCGGCACGCGTCGGCAATCGCGAGGCCGAGCCGATGGTGTGGATCGCGATCAACTCGACGCGGCCGGTCGGCGGCAATGCCACCAGCCCGCGCCAGCTCTGGCTCGAAGCGTTCTATCCCGACCGCGGCGTCGTCGCGCCGGCGTTCCATTTGCCCGGGCAGGACGCGGCCTTCCAGGTGCTTCACGGTCCGATCGCACTGCCGTGAAACTCGTACGTCACGAACTGTGACGAGAGCATGACCGTCGGCGTTGTCCCGGCGGATTACGCTGGAACATGACCGCGGAGTACGTCCCCGAAGCCGAGCTGTTGGATCGATCGACGTACGTCCACGCGCTCCGGCTCGAGATGCCGGCGGCCGCCTTCGAGCCGGCGAGGTCGCGCTTGCTGTTCGTGCCGTTTCACGTCGCGCTGATCGCGGTCGCGATCGTCATGGTCGCGCGCGGCTCGGTCCCGTGGCCGCTCGTGCCGCTCGTGTCGCTCGTGATCGGCGCGAGCTTCGCGTGCTTGACGTTCGTCGCGCACGAGGCGGCGCACGGCGGCATCGTGCGCGGTCGCGCGGCGCGTTATCTCGTGTGCTGGATCGGGTTCTTGCCGTTCCTGTTGTCGCCGCGGCTGTGGATGGCCTGGCACGATCGCGTCCATCACGCGAACGCGAACGCGGACAACGATCCGGATATGTATCCGACGCTCGCCGAGTATCGCGCGAGCAAGCGCGTGCGCTTCTTCGTCGACACGTTCTCGCTCGGCGGCCGGCGCTGGCGCGGCGGCTTGAGCCTCGTGCTCGGCTTCACCGTGCAGAGCGCGCATCAATTGATCTCCGCGCGTCGCTGCGGATTTCTGACGACGCGCCCGTGGGTTCGCGCGATCGCCGAGACCACGCTCGCCATCGCGTTCTGGGCGACGGTCGCGTGGCTCGTCGGCGGCGTCGCGTTCATCTTCGTGTTCGTCGCGCCGCTCCTCGTCGCCAACGCGATCGTGATGTCGTTCATCCTGACCAATCACAGCCTGAGCCCGCGCGTCGCGATCAACGATCCGCTCGTCAGCGGCCTCAGCGTCACCGTGCCGCGTTGGATCGAGTGGGTCACGCTGCGGTTCGGCTTTCACGTCGAGCACCATCTGTTTCCGGCGATCAGCTCGCGTCACGCGCGGTCGATTCGCGACCTGCTGCAGCTGCGCTGGCCCGAGCGTTATCAATCGATGTCGCTGCGCCACGCGCTCGGCGAGCTGCATCGCACCGCGCGCGTCTACAAAGACGCGGTCACGCTGATCGATCCTCGCAGCGGCGCCGAGTTCGCGACGCTGATGCCGCGAGCCTGAGGCGAGAGCCTTTGTTGTAGGCGCGGGCCGTGACCGAGCAAGCCGACGACGTCACGTGGCTGCGACGCGCCATCGCAAGTCTCGGGCTCGGGCTCCAGGCTTCGCCGTGGGCTCGGGCTCTATCAGAATCACGGCTCTGCGGTCGGCTCGTCGGTCTCGCCGGCTTGCGGCGCCTCGAGCCGGCGGTACAGCGAGCGGCGATCGATGCCGAGCACTTTCGCGGCGTGCGTCTTGTTGCCGTTCGTCGCGGCGAGCACCTGGCGGACATAGCGGCGCTCGACCTGATCGAGCGTGAGCAGCTCCGACGGCGATGCCGACGCGATCACGAGCTCGCCGGGTCGTTGCTCGGTCAGCGTCGCGGGCAGATCGTCGATCGTGATCTCGCTCAGCTTCGACAGCGCGACCGCGCGCTCCATGCAGTTCTCGAGCTCGCGCACGTTGCCGGGCCAGTCGTAGTCGAGCAGCAAGCGCGCCGCGGCCGGCGAGATTGCTTCGACCTGCTTCTTCGTGCGCTTCGCGATGCGGTCGAGGAAAAACTGCGCGAGCGGCAAGATATCGCTCGTGCGCGAGCGCAGCGGCGGCACCGCGATCGGCACGACGTTGATGCGATAGAACAAGTCCTCGCGAAAGCGCTTCTCTTCGACCTCGTGCTCGAGATCGCGATTGGTCGCGGTGACGACACGCGCCTTGACCGGAACTTCGACGTCGCCGCCGACCGGTCGCACCGTTCGCTCTTGCAGCACGCGCAAGAGCTTCACTTGCATCTCCATCGGCATCTCGCCGATCTCGTCGAGCAAGATCGTACCCGCGCCGGCTTGGATGAACAGGCCGGCTCGCGAGTCGCGCGCGTCGGTGAACGCGCCGCGGACGTGACCGAACAGCTCGCTCTCGAGCAACGGCGCCGGCATCGCCGCACAGTTGATCGCGACGAACGGCGCGTCGTGGCGCGGTGACTGATCGTGCAGCGCGCGCGCGACGAGCTCCTTGCCGGTGCCCGACTCGCCGGTGATGAGCACGGTGACGTCGCTGGCCGCGACGCGCGCGACCACGTCGAGCGTCTGGCGGATCGCGGGGCTGGTCCCGACGACGCCGTGCTGCGGGCTGCTGCTGTGTTGCCGGAGCTGACGCAGCTCGCGCAGCAAGCCCAAGTATTCGAGCGCGCGCCCGACGGCGATCGCGAGCACGTCGACCTTGAGCGGCTTGGTGACGTAGTCGTACGCGCCGGCTTGGATCGCCGCGATCGCGGTCGCGATCTCGGTCGAGCCGGTGATGATGATCGGCAGCGTGTCGGTAAACGTGTCGGCGATCTGCTTGCACAGCGCGATGCCGGTCATGCCGGCGCCGAGATCGACGTCGCTGACGACGATGTCGACCGCGGTCTGCTGCAGTCGTCGCAAGCACGCTTCGCCGGAATCGATCGGCGTCGCATCGAAGCCGCGCTTGCGCAACGCATCGCACGCGAGCGTCGCCGTGTCGGCGTCGTCGTCGACGACCAAGATGCTGCCGCGCAGCACTACGACGTCTTGCTTCCGTCGCCCGGCTTGACGAGTGACATCACGGCGCCGCCGATCGTCTCCATCGTCGATCCGATGCGCATCGCGACATCAGCGGCGTCGTGTTGCACGTGCTGGAGCTTCGCGACGAGCTTCTTCGCTTTTGCGCGCACCGTGCCGGCCGTCGCCTTGGCTTTGGTCTTCACCTTCGCGACCTTTTTCTTCGCCGCCTTCACCGCCTTCACCGCCTTTGCGGGCTTTGCCTTCGCGACCTTCTTCGTGACTTTCTTGATTGCGCGTTTTCGCGTGGCCATGCCGAGAGGATGTCACGTCGACGGCCGCTTGCGCTTCGCCGGTGCGCGCTTCTTCGGCACCGGCTTGGGCTTGAGCCGGCTACGAACCTCCCCGAGCGTCTCGGTCAGCTGATCGCGGGTCGCCTCGATCTGGTCCTGCGCCCACAGCCGATCGTCCTGCAATGACGCGAATGTCTCGGTCGGCATGATCGACATCGCCCGCAGCGCCGACCAGCCGCGGCGGAACAGCACGTAGGCTGTCCCACCGAGCGCGGCGGCGATGATCCCGGCCGACGCCCATAGCGGCACCACGGTGGCCAGCGCCAGCACGATCGCGGCTGTGAGCACCAGCACGCTCACCACGGCGAGCGCACCGCCTGCGATCATCCGGCCGACGTTCGTCGCGGCATCGCGCGCCTTGCCTTCCATCTCGGCGGCGGCGCGCGCGAGCTCCTGCTTGACCAGCGTCGCGACCTCGGTCGCGAGGTCGCCGATCAGCTCGGAGACCGATTGGTCGTCGTCGGACGGGGGTGATTCGGGTTGATCCATGGTGACTCTCCAGCGTTCTGCCACGCCCGGGTCGGGCGAGTTGTGTCTACTATCAATCCGTGAGGCTCGCGCTTGCCGTCGTCGTGAGCACGGGATGCGCTCAGCTCATTCACATTCCGGGCTACACCGGCTCGGATGGCAATGCCGATGATGAAGATGCCGGCGTCTCGATGGCGGACGGCAAGGTCGCGCCGTCGGCGTACGCGACCGCGGTCCTGATGGATAGCCCGATCGGCTGGTACCACCTCGACGACACGGACACGAACACCGCGCTCGACGCCGTCAACACGACCTCGCCGGGCACGTACAAGGGCGAGGTCACGCTCGGCAAGCCGGGCGCGTTTACCGATTCCGGAACGTCCGTGAACTTCGCCGGCAGCGACGCCGGCATCGACCTCGGTAGCAATTTCGACTTCCTCGGGCGAGACGCGTTCACGCTCGAAGCGTGGATCCGGCCGACCAACTTCGACGGCCAGTACCACGACCTCGGCTCGCGTTGGCATCAGCCGATCGGCCAATCCGGCTACGTCTGGTACCAGATCGGCAGCGATGTCGGGTTCGAGCGCGACGTGGCCGGATCGGGCGACAACGCCGGGGCCGATAACGTATTCACGCTGAACCAGTGGTCGTACGTCGTCGCGACCTACGACGGCACGACCATGACGATCTACGTCGACGGCGCGGTGCAAGGCTCGACGACGTCGTCGCGATCGCTCCTCGAGGTCACGCTCTCGACGATGATCGGCGCCGCGAACGGCTCGCCGACGGCCACGCCGTTCAACGGCGATATCGACGAATACGCGATCTACGACCACGCGTTGGCGTTAGATCGCATCGTGGCGCATTTCTCTGCCGCAACCGGCGACTAGCGACAATGCCGTTC
>DASXEF010000784.1:0-12419 GCA_036490255.1 Kofleriaceae bacterium | reverse complement strand
GAACGACGCTCGGCTGTTCGTGATCGAGCAGCGCGGCAAGATCGTCATCCTCGATAACACGGGCAAGCCGCGCGACACGCCGTTCTTCACGATCGACGGGCTCTCCGACGGCAACGAGCAGGGTTTGCTCGGGCTCGCGTTTCATCCGCAGTTCGCGACGAACGGCCGGCTCTACGTCGACTACACGACGGAAGACAAAGCGACGCACATCGTCGAGTACAAGGTCATGGCGAGCGATCCGGATCGCGTCGATCCGAAAACCGCGCGCGAGCTCGTGCGGATCGAGCATCCGTACTCGAATCACAACGGCGGCAACTTGATCTTCGGACCCGACGGCAAGCTCTACGCCGGCCTCGGCGACGGCGGCGCCGCGAACGATCCACATCGCAACGGCCAGAACCCGAAGGCGCTGCTCGCGAAGATCCTGCGGTTCGACGTCGAAGCCGCCAATCCACAGCCCGAGATCGTGCACATCGGCGTGCGCAATCCGTGGCGGTTCTGGTTCGATTCGAAAACGCACGACCTCTACATCGGCGACGTCGGGCAAAATCTCTGGGAGAACGTCTACGTCGTGCACAGCGACGGCGTGCAGCACAACTTCGGCTGGAACGTCGTCGAGGGCAATCACTGCTTCGACGCCGACACCGGCGGTGGCGCCGCGAGCTGCGATCGCACCGGCTTCACGCCGCCGGTCGCGGATTACGGCCACGCCGAAGGCTGCTCGGTCACGGGCGGCGTCACGTATCGCGGCCGCGCGCTACCGCAGCTCGACGGTCGCTACTTCTACGCCGACTACTGCACCGGCCTGTTGCGCAGCTTCATCTGGACCGGCGCCGGCATCATCGACCACTGGAATTGGAAGCCGGCGCTCGACAAGCAGGGCGTGCTGCAACAGATCAGCTCGTTCGGCACCGACAAGGACGGCGAGATCTACATCGTCGAGCTGACCGGCTCGATCTACAAGCTCGTGCCGATCACGCCGACGCCGCAGCGCAACGACAATCGCTGCATCGATAACCCGCTCGCGCCGGGTTGCCGCTAACGATACGCGATGCACACCGCCGACGTGATCGTCTGATACCGCGTGTACGCCGCCGGGTTGACGAGCAACGCGTCGCAGCCCTTGCTCGCCGCGAGCGCGCGCAACTTGCCGATCAGCTCGGGCTGCGTCGGCGGTGGCGCCCCGACCGCGACGAATTCCGTCGGACCGACCGTGAGCGTCTCGACGCCGAGCTCGCGGTACGGCCGATCGACGTGGCCGCTGAACACGAGCTGGACCTCGCCGGGCGCGATCGCGGGCTTCGGCGCTTCGAGCGGCATGAACTCCGTGGTGACCTTGGTCGCGGTCGCACAGCCGGACGCGAGGCACGCGATGATGATGACGTGGCGCATCTCGCTACCGTAGTCGGCGAAGCAGCGTCGACGATTTACGACTCGATTAGTTAGTCGAATCGTAATGGCGTGCGGCCGACGAACAGGCCGCGCCCGCTCGGGCCGACCGGATCGAACGTCGCCGCGAGTCCGGCGGCGTCGAACCACGTCGCCATCTCGGCGAACGACGTGAGCCTGAGACGATGCGTCTCGATCTCGTGGCGAACGCCGTCGGGCGTGCCGATGAGGTAGTTGAAGTCGAGGATCGACACGCCATCTGCGACGCGCGAGACGTGGACGCGACTGAGCTTGAGCTCGGGCCGCGTGACCGTCAGCATGTGCACGACGCCGTCGGTGTAGCTCGCGGGCTCGAACCACGGCTCGACGAGCACGACGCCGCCCGGCGCCAGATGATCGCGAAACCGCACGAGCGTCGCGATGACGTCGGCCGGCTCGAGCACGTAGCCGATCGAGCTGAACAGGCACTGCACGACATCGTACGTGCGGCCCATCGCGAAGTCGCGCATGTCGGCCTGGACGACGCGGCCGCGCGGCAGCTTGGCGGCTGCGATCGCGACGAACGTGGGATCCAGATCCAACGCGTCGACGTCGTATACATCGGCGAGAACTCGCGCGTGCTCGCCCGAACCGCACGCGACGTCCAAGATCGACCGCGCGCCGGGGCGCTCGCGATCGATGACGGCGCGGATCGTCGCGACCTCGGCGGCGTAGTCCTTGTGGCCGTAGATGATGTCGTAGAGCTCGGCGGTCGAGCTGAACATCGCTAGCTCGCGCGCTCGTCGACGAGCAACTCGGCGCAGATGAAGCCGAGGTGCTCGCCGCTGTGAAAGCAGATCACGTACTCGGGCATGTCCGCGAGCGTCTTCGCGAGGCGGCGATCGCGTCGGAAGCTCTCACTCGGCTCCGCACGGCGTTTGAAGAAGTCGATCGTCTGCCGGCCCTGAATCTTGTAAGTCCGCAGCTCGAGCGCGCCGACGCCGCGCGCGACGAACTGCAACCGCTTGCCGTCGAGCGCGGGATTCCCGGTGTCGGGGTTGACGTCGACGTCCAGGCGCAGCGTCCGCAGCCCGTCGTCTTTGGTGTCGACCGTGATCGACAGACAATCGGCGTCGTGCAGCCAATCGATCTCGTCGAGGACCGCGCGCACTAGCTCGGCAGGCGTTCGCCCATCGAGCCGCGCGACGGCGCGGTCGGCGGCGGAATCGCCGGCTCGGGTTCGCTCGCCGCGGGCGGCGGATCGCCGAGCGCGACACCGAGCGCGTCGTCGATCTTCGTCATGAACCGGATGTCGAGCTCGTTGCGAACTTGCTCCGGAATCTCGAGCACGTCCTTCTCGTTGCGCTCGGGCATGAACACGACCTTGATCCCGGCGCGGTGCGCGGCGAGGACCTTTTCCTTGATGCCGCCGACCGGCAGCGCGTGACCGCGCAGATCGATCTCGCCGGTGATCGCGACGTCGTTGCGGATCGGGCGCTTGGAAAACACGCTCGCGACCGCGGTTGCCAGCGCGACGCCCGCCGACGGGCCGTCTTTCTTGATCGCGCCCTGCGGCAAGTGAATGTGCAGGTCACTCGCCATGATCTTGTCGTGATCGATGCCGATGCGGGCCGCGTTTGCACGCACCCACGATACGGCCGCCGTCGCCGACTCTTTCATCACGTCGCCCATCTGGCCGGTGAGCCGCACGTCGCCCTTGCCGGGATACGCGCGCGCTTCGATGAACATGATGTCGCCGCCGACCGGCGTCCACGCGAGCCCGGTCACGACGCCGACCTCGGGCTTGCGCTCGGCCGTATCGGACTGGAACTTCGGCGGACCGAGCAGATCGGAGAGGCTCGCCTTCGTGATGTGCACGGTCGTCGCGCCTTCGGCGACCTTGACCGCGGCACCGCGGCAGACGGCCGCGATCTCGCGCTCGAGGTTACGCACGCCGGCTTCGCGCGTGTAGCTCTGGATGATGTCCTCGAGCGTTTCGTCGTCGAGATCCATCTGGTCTTTGCCGATGCCGTGCTCGCCGAGCTGCTTGGGCACCAGGTGGTTCTTCGCGATCGCGAGCTTCTCGACGGTGGTGTAGCCCGACAGCTCGACGACCTCGGTGCGATCGAGCAGCGGCTGGCTGATCGTATCGACCTGGTTCGCGGTGCAGATGAACATCACCTTCGACAGATCGACCGGCACTTCGACGTAGTGATCGACGAAGTCTTTGTTCTGCTCGGGGTCGAGCACTTCGAGCATCGCCGCGGCCGGGTCGCCCCGCATATCCGCAGCGAGCTTGTCGATCTCGTCGAGCACGAATACCGGGTTCATCGAGCCGGCCTTCTTGAGGCCCGCGACGATGCGACCGGGCAGGGCGCCGATGTACGTGCGCCGATGGCCGCGAACTTCGGCTTCGTCGCGCACGCCGCCGAGCGAGATGCGGACGTACTTGCGGCCGAGCGCGCTCGCGATCGACTTGCCGAGCGAGGTCTTGCCGACGCCGGGCGGACCGACGAGCAACAAGATCGGGCCGTGCTTGTTCGGCGCGAGCTTGCGGACGGCCAGGAACTCGAGGATGCGCTTCTTGACCTTGTCGAGGCCGGAGTGCTCGGCCTCGAGGATCGCGCGCGCCGCCGAGACGTCGAAGCGATCCTCGGTGAACACGTTGAACGGGATCTCCAACAGATTTTCGACGTACGTGCGCGCGATGTTGTACTCGGGCGAGCTCGACGCCATCTGGCTCATGCGCGACAGCTGCTTCTTCGCGACCGCGCGAATCTCGTCGGTCATCTTGCTGTCTTCGATCTTCTTGCGCAGCTCGTCGATCTCGGCGTTGTCGTCTTGCTCGCCGAGCTCTTCTTGAATCTGGCGCATGCGATCGCGCAGCACGCGCTCGCGGTGCGTGCGGCTCGACGTGCCTTCGAGCTCGGCGCCGATGTCGGCCTTGAGCCGGAGCACGGTCGCCTGGCGCTCGAGCGACGGGATGATCCGCTCGAGCCGCTTCATCGTGTCGGTCTCGACGAGCAGCGCCGTCAGATCGTCGCGATCGAGCTCGAGATACGGCACGGCGACGTCGACGAGCTTGTCGGGATCGACGATCGCTTGGACCTGCGTGCGCGTCAGCTCGCCTTTCGGCGGGGCCGCTTCTTTGTCGCGGTCTTTCTCGCGCTCGCGGCTCTGCGCGGCGGCCTGCGCTTCCTTGGCCTGCGCGTCGGCGACGACGGCGGCGAGATAGTCACGCACCTTCGTCGTGGTCTGGATCAGCGCGTCGGCGCCGGCCGACGACGTCGATGCGAGCGGCGTGACACTGGCGACCAGGAACGGCTCGCTCGCGACGAGCGCGTCGATGTGGACGCGCTCGAGAAACTTCATCACGCAGGTGAAGCGACCGGGCGAGTGCTTGACGACCTGGACGATCTCGGCGCGCACGCCGACCTCGTGTAGATCGCGCTGGCCCGGATCGCGAACCGCAGGATTCTTCTGCGGGATGATGACGATCAAGTTGTCATCGCGGGTCGCCGCTTCGATCGCGCGAACCGACGCCTCGCGACCGATCTCGAGCGGCCCGACATGGCCGGGCAGCTGAACTTCGGTGCGCAGCGGGATGACGGGATATTGCCCCGCAGTCTCGGTGTGTTTACTCATCGCGGCCTTTCGGCAGTCTACGACAGATCAGTCGTTCTGCCCGCGCTTGCGCACTCGCTGAACGAGCTGGACGAGCTGTTTTTTCGCCTCGTCGTCCAGATCGCCAGGAACGTCGATCTGAACCGTGACGTAGTGATTTCCCGTCTGACCGGTGCGCGGATCCGCGACACCCTTGCCGCGCAAGCGCAGCTTCTTGCCACTCGACGTGCCCGGTGGAACTTTGACTTCCGCCTTGCCGTCGAGCGTCGGCACCGTCGCGACCGTACCGAGGATCGCGCGATCGAAGCTGATCCGTACGTCCGAGTGGACGTCGCCGCCTTTGACCTCGAGCCACGAGCCGTCGCTCGCCTGCACCTTGCTGGTGAACTCGGCGTCGTCGGATTGCGCGGGCGCCCGGCCGCGGCCTCGGCCGGCTTGGCCGTACGCATCCTCGAAGTCTTCGATCCGCACGCGACGCGCGCCACCGCCGGCGCGGCCTTGCTGCGCCTGCTGGCCGCTGAAAAACTGCCCGAACAGGTCGTTGAGATCGAACACGCCGGGGCCGCCGCTGCCCTCGTACGTGTAGGTCGCACCGGGAGCGCCGCCGCGCTGCGGCCGGAAGCCGCCGGCGCGAATCTCGTCGTAGAGCTTCTTCTTCTTGGCGTCGCCGAGGACGTCGTACGCGTTCGAGATCTCTTTGAACCGCGTCTCCTTGGCCTTGTCGCCGCCCGTGGTGTCCGGGTGGTACTGCTTCGCGAGCTTGCGGTACTGCTTCTTGATCTCGTCGGGCGAGGCTTTCTCGGAGACGCCGAGCGACTTGTAGTAGTCGGCGTTCGGATCGAAATCGATTTGGGGAACGTTCGGCATATCAGGCGGCCGTCACTTTCTGAGCCTCGCGCTTACGGAACACGAGCGTCTCGCCATCGGCGTCGACCTCGATCATATCGCCCGGCTGGAACTGGCCGGAGAGCAACTGAGTCGCGAGCGGATCGATCACGAGCTTCTGCAGCGAGCGCTTCAGCGGACGCGCACCGTACACCGGATCGTAGCCAGCCTCGGCAACCCGCGCGACTGCCTGCTCGGAGAGGTGCAGGCCGAGCCCGCGCTCGGCGAGCAGCTTGCTGAATCGCGCGACCTGGATCTGGACGATGTGCGCGAGCTCGGCTTCACCGAGCGGCTCGAAGAAGATGATCTCGTCGATGCGGTTGAGCAGCTCCGGCCGGAAGATCGACTGCAGCTCGCGCATTGCGAGCGCTTCGATCTCGGTGCGGTTCTGTTTCGTCATCCGGAGTAGATGCTGACTGCCGGCGTTGCTGGTCATGATCACGACCGTGTTCTTGAAGTCGACGGTGCGGCCCTGACCGTCGGTCAGCCGGCCGTCGTCGAGGACTTGCAACAGCACGCTCCAGACGTCGGGATGCGCCTTCTCGATCTCGTCGAGCAGCACGACGCTGTACGGCCGGCGGCGCACCGCTTCGGTGAGCTGACCGCCCTGGTCGTAGCCGATGTAGCCGGGCGGCGCGCCGACGAGGCGGGACACCGTGTGCTTCTCCTGATACTCGGACATGTCGATGCGGACGATGTTGGTCTCGTCGTCGAACAGGAACTCGGCGAGCGCGCGGGCGAGCTCGGTCTTGCCGACGCCGGTCGGGCCCAAGAACAAGAAGCTGCCGATCGGCCGGTTCGGATCTTTGAGGCCGGCGCGCGCGCGGCGAACCGCGGCGGCGACGGCGGTCACCGCGTTGTCTTGACCGACCACGCGCGTGCGCAGCCGATCTTCCATCCGCGTGAGCCGATCGGCTTCGCCCTCGAGCATCTTGTCGACCGGGATCCCGGTCCACTTCGACACGACGGCGGCGATGTCGTCCTCGGTCACCTCTTCGCGCAAGAAACCGCCCTTGGCGCGGAGCTCCTCGGCTTTTTTCGTTGCCGCCGCGAGCTCGGCTTCGAGCGCCGGCACCGCGCCGAAGCGCAGCTCGGATGCCTTCGCGAAGTCGCCTGCGCGCTGCGCGCGCTCGGCTTCACCTTTCAGCGTTTCGAGCTTTTCGTTCTTCGCACCGAGCGTCGTGATGATCTCGCGCTCGGCCTGCCATTGCGCCTTCATCGAGTGCGCCTGCTCCTTGAGCTCGGCGATCTCGCGCTCGACCTCGGGCAGGCGTTGGCGCGCGTGGCGATCGCCTTTTTCGCGCTCGAGCGCGACGCGCTCGACTTCGAGCACGACGATGCGGCGCTCGATGTTGTCGATCGGCGTCGGCACGCTCTCGATCTCCATCTTGAGCCGCGATGCAGCTTCGTCGACGAGATCGATCGCTTTATCCGGCAGCTGGCGCGCCGTGATGTAGCGCTGCGACAGCTTCGCAGCGGCGACGAGCGCGGCGTCGCGAATGCGAATGCCGTGATGGACTTCGTACTTCTCTTTGAGCCCGCGCAAGATCGCGATCGTGTCGTTGACCGACGGTTCTTCGACCATCACCGGCTGGAACCGGCGCTCGAGCGCCTTGTCCTTCTCGATGTGCTTGCGATACTCGTCGAGCGTCGTCGCGCCGATGCAGCGGATCTCGCCGCGCGCGAGCGCCGGCTTGAGCAAGTTCGCGGCATCCGTGGCGCCTTCGGCCGCACCTGCACCGACGAGCGTGTGCAGCTCGTCGATGAACATGATGACGGTGCCGGCGGACGTGACGACCTCTTTGAGCACGGCCTTGAGCCGCTCTTCGAACTCGCCGCGATACTTCGCACCGGCGATCAACGCGCCGAGATCGAGCGACAAGATCTTCTTGTCGCGCAGCGATTCGGGCACGTCGCCGGTCGCCACGCGCAGCGCGAGGCCTTCGACGACCGCCGTCTTGCCGACGCCGGCCTCGCCGACCAGCACCGGATTGTTCTTCGTGCGGCGCGACAGGATCTGGATCGTGCGGCGGATCTCGTCGTCGCGGCCGATCACGGGATCGAGCTTGCCCTGATGCGCGAGCTTGGTGAGATCGCGGGCGTAGCGCTCGAGTGCCTCGTACTTCGCTTCGGGATCGTTGTCGGTCACGCGCTGGTTGCCGCGGACCTCGACGAGCGCGCCCAGGATCGCGTTCTTCGTCGCGCCGGCCGCGCGCAAGGCATCGCCCGCGGCCGTCTTGGAATCGGCGAGCGCGATCAGAAAATGTTCGGTCGAGATGAACTCGTCCTTCATCTCGTTCGCTTGCTTGCTCGCCTGTTCCCAGGCGTCTTTGAGCGAGCGACCGAAATCGACGTCCAGCGCCGAGCCGTGCGCGCGCGGCTTCTTTTCGAGCGCGCGATCGAGGTCGGCCCTCACCACACGCGGGTCGGCGCCGAGCTTGGTGAGGATGCGTGGAACCACGCCGCCGTCCTGGTCGAGGAGCGCGGCGAGCAGGTGCTCGGCGCCGACCTCGGCGTGGGACTTGGCGATGGCGACGTCACGGGCCGAAGCCAGTGCCTCGCGCGCCTTGACGGTCAGGTTGTCGATCTTCATGGTGGCCGTAACGTAACCACCCTTACGTCTGCGTCAACACAGTCTGGTAGAGTTTCGGGTGGATGCAGCCCGGCGATCTCGTCGCAGGACGGTTCCGGCTCGAGGCCATGGCCGGAACCGGCGGCATGGGTGCGGTCTATCGGGCGATCGACCAGGCCGCCAACGAGGCCGTCGCGATCAAGGTGTTGCGGGCCGACTCGGTCGATCACGTAGATCGATTCGCGCGCGAGATTCGCGTGCTCGAGCAGCTCCGCCATCCCGGCATCGTCCGCTACGTCGCCGACGGCGTCGCGCACGGCGAGCTGTGGCTGGCGATGGAATGGCTCGACGGCGAGAGCCTGTCGCATCGACTCCGCAGCGGCGTGACCGCGGCCGAAGCGATCGATCTGACGAGGCGAGTCGCCGAAGCGCTCGGCGCCGCGCACGCGCTCGGCGTCGTCCATCGCGACGTCAAACCCGGCAACATCTTCTTGCCGAACGGCCGGCTCGATCAGGTGAAGGTGCTCGACTTCGGCGTCGCGCGCGTGGCGGCTGGCGATCGATTCGCGACGCGTACCGGCGTCATGATCGGCACGCCCGGCTACATGGCGCCGGAGCAAGCGCGCGGCGATCGCGACGTCGGATCGCGTGCCGACGTGTTCGCGCTCGGCTGCGTGCTGTTCGAGGCGCTGACCGGAACCCCGCCGTTCGCAGGCGATCACGTGATGGCCGTGCTCGCGAAGATCTTGCTCGAGCAGGCGCCGCGGCTCGCCGACGTGCGGCCGGAGATCCCGCGCGATTTAGATCAGCTCGTCGCGCGCTGCCTCGCGAAGCTGCCCGAGGAGCGGCCGAGCGACGGTAGCGAGCTCGCGCAGTTGCTCGCCGGGCTCGGCCAGCTCGCGACCCTGACCGAAATGCCGCCGCGCGAACGTCCGGCGTTGACGCGCGCCGAGCGCAAGATCTTGTGTGTCGTGCTGATCGGCGGCGGCGGCGACGCGTTCGACACGCTCGCCGATAGCGACCTCAGCATGATCCCGACGACGAGCCAATCTTCAGGGATGACCGGCGGCGACACGCAGGTGCTGCTCGCGCTGCGCGGCGTCGCGTACGATCACGGTGGCGCGCTCGAGCGCCTGGTCGACGGCTCGCACGTCGTGACCGTCGCCGGCAGCGGTACCGCCGCCGATCAAGCAGCGCAGGCGGCGCGCTGCGCGCTGGCGCTCAAAGTGATCGCGCCGACCGCGCCGATCGCGCTCGCGACCGGGCGCGCCGTGATGGCCGGGCGCTGGCCGGTGGGCGAGGTGATCGATCGCGCCGCGAAGCTGCTCGACGCCGACGGCCTCGGCGTGCGCATCGACGACGTCACCGCGGGCCTGCTCGACGCGCGGTTCCAGATCGCCGGCGACGGCGACGGGCTCTACGTCACCTCCGAGCACGACGCGTTCGCGAGCACGCGCACGTTGCTCGGCAAGCCGACGCCGTGTGTCGGCCGCGATCGCGAGCTCGGCGTGCTCGTCGGGCTGTACGACGAGTGCGTCGCCGAGCCGATGGCGCGCGCGGTGCTCGTGACCGGCGCCGCCGGCATCGGCAAGTCGCGCGTGCGCCACGAGCTCGGCCTCAAGATCGTCGAACGCGGCGAGCCGTTCGAGCTCTGGCTCGGCCGCGGCGATCCGCTGCGCGCGGGCTCGCCGTACGGGATCTTGGCGCCGGCGCTGCGCCGCGCGGCGGGCATTCAAGACGGCGAGCCGCTCGACGTGCGGCGGCAGAAGCTGCGAGCCCGCGTGATGCGCAACGCGTCGACCGAGCCGTCGACCACGATCGCGTTCTTGGGCGAGCTGATCGGCACGCCGTTCGAGCCCGAGTCGATCGTCGTGCCGACGCTCGCTGCAGCGCACGCCGATCCGCTCATCATGGCCGAGCAGATCCGGCGCGCGTTCGAGCACTTCATCGCGATCGAGACCGCCGTGCAGCCGCTCGCGATCGTGCTCGAAGACGTGCATTGGGCCGACGTGTCGAGCATGAAGCTCGTCGACGCGGCGCTGCGCGGGCTGCACGATCGGCCGCTGTTCGTGCTCGCGCTCGCACGGCCGGATGTCCACGAGCGCTTCCCGCGGTTATGGGCCGAGCGCGGCGTGCAAGAGCTCCGGCTCGACGAGCTGACCAAGAAAGGCAGCGAGCGGCTCGTGAGGCGCGTGCTCGAGACGGCGAGCGACACGCTGGTCGCGCGCATCGTCGAACAAGCAGGCGGCAACGCGTTCTATCTCGAAGAGCTGATCCGCGCGGCGGCCGAAGGTAAAGGCAACGAGCTGCCCGAGACGGTGCTCGCCTCGGTGCAGAGCCGGCTCGAACGGCTCGAGCTCGACGCGCGCCACGTGCTGCGCGCCGCGAGCGTGTTCGGCCAGCGGTTCTGGCGCGGCGGGGTGGTCGAGCTGGTCGGCGCCAGCGGCGATCACGCGACGAACAGTTGGCTCGACGAGCTCGTGCAGCGCGAATTGCTCGCGCGCGGCGGTGCGTCGCGGTTTCCAGGCCAAGAAGAGCTGCGGTTTCGCCACGCGCTCGTGCGCGAAGCGGCGTACGCGATGCTCACCGACGCCGACAAGCGGCTCGGCCACGAGCTCGCGGGTGCGTGGCTCGCGCGCGTCGGCGAGGTCGATCCGATGGTGCTCGGCGAGCACGCGGAGCAAGCCGGCGACGATCCGCGCGCGGCCGAGCTCTACCGCGCCGCCGCCGAGCAAGCGCTCGCCGCGTGCGACTTCGCGGGCGCATCGGCGCGCGCCGAGCAAGCGTTCGGCTGCGGCGCGAAGGGCGCGACGCGCGGTGCCGTGCGCCTGGTGCAAGCCGAATCGCGGCGCTGGCTCGGCGAGTTCGCGCAGGCGTTGCGTTGTGCAACCGACGCGATGGAGCTGCTGTTGTCGGGCAGCGCCGCGTGGTTCGCGGCGGCGAACGAAGCCGGCGAGTCGGCCGGCAGGATCGACGATGTCGCGGGCCTCGAGCGACTCGCGGCGGCGCTGCACGCGACGAGCGCGATCGATCACGCGGCACTCGGCCCGCGCGTCACCGCGATCGCGAACCTCGCGTTCCAGCTGTTCACGCACGGTCGCTCGGAGCTCGCGATCGCGTTGCTCGACGATGTCGACCAGCTCGCGGTCGGCGTGACGGAGCCCGCGATCCTCGCGCGGATCTATCAAGCGCGCTCGTCGCGCTCGATGTTCACCGGCGATGCCGGCGCGTACTTGGAATCGGAGCAAGCCGCGGCGGCGGCGTTCGAGCGCGCCGGCGATCTGCGCTATGCGTGCGTGCAGCGCGGCAACGTCGGCTACGCATGTCTCGAGATCGGCGCGTACGCCGAGGCCGAACGCGCGCTGCGCGACGCGCTCGATCAAGCGACGCGGCTCGGCTTGTCGAACGTGATCGCGACGACCAAGCACAACCTCGGTCGCGCGCTGATGATGCGCGGCGCACTCGACGAAGCGCTGCGCATCGAGACTGAAGCCTTCGAGGCGTTCGCCGCGCAGGGCGATCGCCGGATGGCCGGCGCCGCACGCGTGTATCGCGCCGCGATCCTCGCCGAGCGCGACGAGCTCGGCGCCGCCGAAGGCGAGCTCCTCGGCGCGCTCGAGCACGCGCAACCGCCGCTGCAGGCGCAGATCCGCGGCATGCTCGCGCGCATCTTGCGGCGGGCCGGTCGGATCGACGAAGCGCTCGTGCACGCGCGCGGCGCGTACGAGCTGCTCGAGCGCCTCGGTGCGATCGAAGAGGGCGAAGCGGTCGTGCGGCTCGCGCTCGCCGAAGCGCTCGAGGCCAGCGGCGATCGCACCGGCTCGCAGACCGTGCTCGCCGCGGCGCGCCAACGCGTGCTCGATCGCGCCGCGCGGATCAGCGACCCCGAGCATCGCCGGCGATTTTTGTCACAAGTTCCCGAGCACGTCGCGACGCTCGGAAGTTACAAACTCGCCGACTAGCCGCATGT
>DASXEF010000769.1:0-4381 GCA_036490255.1 Kofleriaceae bacterium | reverse complement strand
CTTCGGCCGCGCGCGCGACACTTTGGCGATGAACGTCGACTTGCCGACGCTGGGATAGCCGAGCAAGCCGACATCGGCGAGCAGCTTGAGCTCGAGTCGAACAAACCGTTCTTCGCCGAGCGTACCGGGCTCGGCCTTGGTCGGGGCTTGATTCCACGGCGTCGCGAAGTGGATGTTGCCTTTGCCGCCGATGCCGCCTTTGGCGAGCACGAAGCGCGCTTCGTTGACGTCGAGGTCGACGACCGCGTGCTCGCCCTCGTAGATCACCGTGCCGACCGGCACGCGGATCACGAGATCGCCGCCGGCGTGGCCGTACTGATCTTTGTTGCGGCCGTCCTCGCCGCGATCGGCGCGATAGTGCCGCTTGTATTTGAAGTCGAGCAGCGACGACAGCGAGTGATCGGCGACGACGATCACGCTGCCGCCGTCGCCGCCGTCACCACCGGAAGGACCACCGCGTGGTACACCATCCTCGCGCCGGAACGCGGCAGAGCCGTTGCCGCCGTCGCCGGCCTTGACCTCGATGGTGGCCTCGTCGATGAAATGCACGACGGCGATGTATGGCTGACCGAGCCCCGAGGTCAAGTTGGGTTTGGACACGTGCGGTCATCCGCCCGGCCGGACGCCGTGCCGCGCCGGTCTGGATGGGTGCCGGCATCGTCGGTGGCGTGATTTTCGGCCCGAACGGCATGCAGCCGCGCGACTTCGCCCGGCTCGCGCTGCGCTCGCCCGTGATCGGCCTCGGCATGGTCGCGACGTGGATGTTGCTGTTCGTGCCGGTCGCGCGCGTGATCGTCCGCGCCGATGCCGCCCGCTACTTGCGATCGCTGCCGTCGCCGCGCTGGCCCGTCGTCGCGATCAGCGTCGGCGCGCTCGTCGGATTCCAGCTGCCGTGGCTCGTGTTGTGGGCGGCCGGCGCGGGACCCGTCGGCCTCGCCGTCGTCGCGTTGGTGACCATCCTCATCGCCGGCGTCGCGTGGTGGCGGTTCGCGCCGCCGAAAACCGGCGCGCTGCGCTGGCGCGGACCCATCGCCGCGCTGTTCGGCATGTACGCGCGCGCGTTGCGACGCCGCGCCGCCGATGCGCTGATGCGGTGCACCGGTCTCGCCGTGCTCGGCGGCCTCGCGGCAGGCTTGTTTTGTCGCAACAACCAGCTGGAATCGCGCGAGGCCGGCGTGATCGGGGCAGCCGTGATCGCCGTCGTGCTGACGCCGGGCTGGGCCGGCACGCTGTTGCCGCCGATCGAGACGCATCGCGACAGCGCGTGGCTCGCGGCGACCACCGGCATCTCCGAGCAGGCTCGCCGCGTCGCGCTCGCGTCGATCGTCGTCGCGATCTATCTCGTCACCGCGCTGCTCGCCGCGATCTGTGCGATCACAATCGCACCCGACGGCGCGGCCTGGATCTTCGCGCTCACGCTCGCGAGCGCGGCCGGCGCCGGCTTCGTCGCGACGCGCGCGATGATTCGCTCCGAGCATTCCGACGCGATGGCGATGCGCGTCGTGATCGGCGCGATCCTGGCGACGGCGATCGTCGTGGTCGCACTCGGCGCGCTCGGCGCGACCGGTGCGATCGCCGTGCTCGCGATCGGCGGCTTCGCCGTGGGGACCGCATGATCTGCAACGCCGAAGCGCTCGTGGTACGTCGCGGCGGTCGGACGATCGTCGATCGCTTCTCGCTCGCCGTCGAACCCGGCGAGACGATCGGCATCGTCGGCAAGAACGGCTGCGGCAAGTCAACGCTCGTGATGGCGATCGCCGGCGTGCTGGCCCCCACCGAGGGCCGGGTCGCGATCGACGGCGCGAACGTCTGGGGCGGCGGGCGCGAACGCATCCGCGCGCGCAAGTCGCTCGGCTACGTGCCCGAAGCGGCCGATCCACCCGGGTTCTTGCTCGGCGGCGAGCTCTGGGCGATGTGCGCCGCGGCGCGCGGTTGCGAAGCGCCATCGCCGTCGCTGATCGACGCGCTCGGCTTGGACGAGCTGCGCGAGCTCGCGCTCGAGCGGATGTCGCTCGGCCAGCGCCGTCGCGCATGCCTCGGCGCCGCATTGCTCGGCCCGCCGAAGCTGCTCGTGCTCGACGAGCCCGACAACGGGCTCGATAGCAAGCGCGCCGAAGCGCTGGCCGAGCTCATTCGCGCGCACGCCGCTGCCGGCAACGCGGCGATCGTCGCGACGCACGACCGCGACCTGCTCGAACGGGTGGGCGCTCGTATCGTCGCGCTCGGCTGAGCGAGCGTATGCTGCGCCGCATGGCGCTCGATCATTACGTAACGCTCGGCCGCTCCGGCCTGCGCGTGTCTCCGCTCTGCCTCGGTGCGATGACGTTCGGCGAAGACTGGGGCTGGGGCTCGTCGGTCAAAGACTCCGAGACGATCATCGATCGCTATCGCGAGCGCGGCGGCAACTTCATCGACACCGCGAACGGCTACACCAAAGGCCACTCCGAAAAGATCATCGGCGATCACGTCGGCCGGCATCCGGCACAGCGCGATCGCATCGTGCTCGCGACGAAGTTCGTCACGAACATGTATCGCGGCGATCCGAACGGCGGCGGCTCGAGCCGCAAGGCGATCGTCGCGCAGTGCGAGCAGTCGCTGCGCCGGCTGCAGACCAGCTACATCGACTTGTACTGGATGCACGCGTGGGACTCGAACACGCCGATCGAAGAGACGATGCGCGCGCTCGACGATCTCGTGCGCGACGGCAAGATCCGCTTCATCGGCTTCTCCGACTGCCCCGCGTGGAAGTGCACCGAGGCGCAGATGCTCGCGACGTTCCGCGGCTGGGCGCCGATCATCGCGCTGCAGATCGAGTACTCGCTGATCCAGCGCACCGTCGAAGGCGAGCTCGTGCCGATGGCGCGCGCCCTCGGCATGGGCGTGACGCCGTGGTCGCCGCTCGGCGGCACTGTCGGGCAAGTACACACGCGACGGTCACGGCAGTCACACGCCGGGCCGCGGCGAGCGCGTGACGCAACGCCTGTCGGATGCGACCTACGCGATCATCGACGAGCTGCACGCGATCGCGAAGCAACAGGACACGACGCCGTCGCGCGTCGCGATCGCGTGGGTGATGGCGCGACCTGGCGTCGGCTCGACGATCATCGGCGCGCGCACGCTGCAGCAGCTCGACGACAACATCGGCGCGGCCGACGTGAAGCTGAGCGCCGAGCAGCTCGGCAAGCTCGACGCGCTGTCGAAGCCGCAGCTCGCGTTCCCGGCCAACATGGCCGGCATGGAAGCGACGATCATGAACGGCGGCACGAGCGTGAACGGCACCTACGCGCCACCGTGGCAGAACACGCCCGCGAACGACGACGAGCGCTACTAGCCCTGCTTGGCCTTTTTCTTGAGCGCGGCGAGCTGCGCTTCGATGTCGCGACGGCGCGCTCGCTCGAGCTTCGCCTGTTCGCGCGGATCGACGACGGCCGTGGCGCGCACGGGCGCGTGCTCGTCGTCGGGCTCTTCGCGCAGCGCATCGAGGCCTTCGCGCGCGGCCTGCGAGCCGATCTCCCAGCCGATGCCCTGAACGATATAGCGAAACAGGCCCATACCGAGATGAGCCGTCACGCAGCGGTCGGTCGCAGCGTTTCTGCGTTACGCGGCGGCCGGGTAGACCGCGACGCGCATCTTCGACTTGCCGTGGCGCTCGAACTTCACGACGCCGTCGATCTTCGAGAACAGCGTCCAGTCGCGACCGATGCCGACGTTGTCGCCGGCGTGGAACTTGGTGCCGACCTGACGGACGAGAATGCTGCCCGCCTTGATCTGCTGACCGGCGAACAGCTTGACGCCGCGCATCTTCGGTCCGGAGTCGCGACCGTTGCGGGTAGAGCCTTGTCCTTTTTTATGCGCCATGGCGGGTCTCTCTCACTTGTCTCTGGCTAGCTGGCTTTAGGCTTCGATCGCCGCGATCTTCACCGCGGTGAGATCTTGGCGGTGGCCGTTGCGGCGCACGTAGTTCTTGCGCAGGCGGAACTTGAAGACAACGAGCCGATCGCCGCGCGTCTGCTCGACGATCTCGCCCTTGACCTTCGCGCCCGAGACGAGCGGCTTGCCGACCGTCACGCTGCCGCCGTCCCCTGACGACACGAGCAAGACCTTGTCGAAGATGACCGCGGCGCCTTTATCGCCTGCGAGCTTCTCGACCATAACGGTCTTGCCGGGTTCGACCCGATACTGCTTACCACCCGTCTGAATCACCGCGTACATTTGCTATCTCTCCGAAGAGATGCGGACTTTATAGATCGCCGAGCGTTCGTCAAGTCCGCAAACGAAAACGTCAGCGGCCTAATCGTTTGTGCAATAGATCCGAGGTGATCACGGGGTTCGCGCGGCCGTTGGTGAGCTTCATGACCTGGCCGACGAAGAAGCCGAACAG
>DASXEF010000757.1:0-5471 GCA_036490255.1 Kofleriaceae bacterium | reverse complement strand
CTGCTCGAAGGCGAGACGCTCGACAACGTGCTCGCGCAGGAGCCTTCAGGTACGAAGACGCTGTCGGTCGAGCGCGTCGCCGACGTGCTCATCCAGGTCGGCGAGGCGCTGATGGAAGCGCACGCGATCGGCTACGTCCATCGCGATCTGCGGCCGCGCAACGTCTACCTCGCGGTTCGTCGCGGCAAGGCGAACTTCGTCAAGCTGCTCGATTTCGGCCTGTCGAAGCTGGTCGAGACCGACGCGCAAGCCGCGTCGACGAGCCTCGGCATGACGTTCGGCGATCCGCGCTACATGTCGCCCGAGCAAGCGCGCGGTGATCGCATCGATCGACGCGCCGACATCTATCAGCTCGGTTGCGTCGCATACGAGATGTTGACCGGATCGCCGCCGTTCACCGGCAATCGCGTGTTCGACATTCTCACCAAGCAGGTCACCGAGATTCCGGATCCGCTGCCGACGCGGCGACCCGGCGTACCGCTGTGGATGGAAGCGGCCGTCGCGAAGATGCTCGCCAAGGATCCCGAAAATCGCTTCGCGACGACGACGCGCATGGTCGAAGCGCTTCGCCGCGGCCTCGACACCGGCGAGGTGATGGAAGACGAGATCGCGCGCCGGCGCGAGAGCATCCCGCCGCCGTCGGTCTCGCGCGTGATGCAGAAGATGGGCATGACCGCGCCGGCCGAATACGAGCGGCTGCCGGATCGGCCGATTCCGGTGCCGGCACCACCGCCGCCGCCGCAACATCCACTGATCGCCGCGCAGCAACAGCCGGTCGCCGAACGCCGTCGCACGAACACGCCGGATCTCGGCGTGCCGATCGTGCCGCCGGTCTCCACACGCGGTCCTGCGCCGACCGTCGTCGGTCCCGCGCCGGGTCCGATTCCGGCCGCGGTGGCCGGCGCGATCGAAGCGCCGACCGCGCCGATCGTCGTCACGCCGATCGTGCCGACGCATAGCGCGCCGACGATCATCGAAGCGCCGGCGGTGAAGCTCGAGCACGTCGAGCCCATCGCGCTCGAGCCGAAGCCGCCCGTCGTCGAAGCCGCTGCAACGCCGGCCGGTCGTGCGCGGCGCGAGAGCGCGCAAGGCGGCCCGACCGAGAGCTCGACGTGGTTCGACGAAGGCGAGCAGGCCTCGAAGAACGCCGACGAGCGCAAGCTGTCGACGAGCTTGATCGATCTGCCCGGCCTCGACGAGGGTGAGCCCGAGCAACGCAGGCCGCGCCGGTTGTGGCCCGCGGCGCTCGCCGTGATCGGGTTGCTCGGTGCCGCCGGCGCCGCCGTCGCGATCTTCTCGGGCGGCAGCAGCTCGGAGTCTGCGAAGGTCGCGCAGATCGCGACGCCGCCCGCGCCGGCGCCGCTGGTGATCCCGGCCAACGTTCCGGAGAGCACGATCATCGCGGCGCCCGGATCGGCGACGCCTACGCCTACGCCTGCGCCTGTGACGCCGCCGCCGGTCGCGACGGCACCCGTGACGCCACCACCCGCGCCGACGCCTGCGAAGCCGGCTGCCGCGAAGGATCTCGTCGTCACGTCGCCGAAGCCGGCGACGAATACGCACTCGCACGATCACGATCGGACGAACAGCGGGCCCGACTTCAACCTCGGCGTCGACGACGATTCGCGCCGCCATCCACAACCGACGACGCCGGCGCCAACCCCGACCGTCGCGGTGTCGACGCCGCCACCCGCACCGAAGAACGGCGTGAGCGGTGCCGATGCGCCGGTCGATCCGTACAACTCGACGCCGGCGACGACCGATTCCGGCGACGGCGACAAGAAGGCCGAGTTCTACGCGAACATGGGCGAGCAGCAGCTCGCGGCGAGCGATACCGCCGGCGCGGCGGCGAGCTTCCAAAAAGCGGCGCAGCTCGACGCGAAGAACGTCGCCGCAGCGATGGGCATGGGCGAGATCGCGCTGCGCCAGGGCTTGTTCGGCGACGCCATCTCGCACCTCAAGCGCGCGGCGCGACTGTCGCCGAAGAACAGCAAGGTCTACACGCTGCTCGGCGAGGCCTATCTCAACAGCGGTCAGAACTCGATCGCGGCCGACAACTTCAAGAAGGCGCTGCAGCTCGATCCCGACAACACTCGCGCGCGCGAAGGATACAACGACGCGTCGAGTAAAGTGCCGCCGCCGAGCGACGACGAGTAGGGGAGATCTCTCCCGCGCTTGTCCCGCGCGTGGAGAACTTGCCGCGCGAGATCGCGGGCCTCTACGCTCGTCGCATGCACTTGCCGACCAAGCGTCCGAAGATCGGTATCTCGTGGTCGTCGCGCCGGATCCGTCTCGGCGTCGCTCATCACGGAGCACCGTCTGCGTGGACCGCTCCGCCGAAAGAGGTCAGCGAGCGCAAGCCGGCCAAGAAGCGCCGCTGACGCGGCAGTAGCGTGAGATGATGAACGCGGATGGCCGCGTTCCACGTGTTCGTCGAGGGTGCGATCGATAGCTCGCCAGCGGGTATCGATCGGCTCGCCGCGGCGATTGCAGAGCACTACGGATTACCGGCCGGCGAGCTGCGCACGCGGCTCGCGAAGGGCCGCTTTCGCGTCAAGGGCAACTGCGATCGCGCGACCGCCGACTCGTACGTTCGCGATCTCTCGCAGCTCGGCGCGCGCTGCACCGTCGAGGATGCGGCTGCGCCGCCGTCGCGCGCGTCGACGCCGGCGATCGCGACACCTGCCCACGGCACCCGCACCACCACGCCGCCGCCGAGCGCGCTCAAGAGCGGGCTCGCGGCTGCATTCGGCGGCGACAGCGCGCAGGCGTCGCTCGGCGCGCTCGACAGCAACGCGACGTTCACGCTGGCATCGGTCGACGGCGGCGACGACGCACCGGCACCGCCAGCACCTGCGGCATCGTTTGCACCACCGCCGCCGGCGGCCATCGCCGCCTCGCCGGTGAAAAAAACCACGCCGAAGCCGGTCGCCGCCGCGCCGGTCGACATGTTCGCGCCGCCCGACGCCGCCGAAGAAGCCGCGTTCAAAGTCGAGCTCGCCGACGACGAGGTCGAACGCGCGGCCAAGAAGCGCGTGAGCATTCCGCCGGCGACCGAGCCGGCATCGGCGCCCGAGCCGCCGCCGTCGCGAGTTTCGCGCGTTTCGATCCAACCCGCGACGGTCGCGCCGGCGCCGCGCGGCATGGCCGATCCGAAGACGCGATTCGCACTCGGCGTGCTGATCGCGATCGTCGTCGGTTTCGTGCCGGCGCACTTGCTCGCGTCGGTGCGCGAAAAATCGGCGTATTCGGAGATCGATCGCGCGGTCGATCAAACGCAGCGCGAAGCCGACACGCCGGACGCCTACGACGCGCTCGACGCATTTCGCCAGCGTCAGCTCGTGCGCAAGTACGACGCGCGGCGCAGCGCGGCGATCCTCGCGTTCCTCGTGTGGGGTGTGCTCGGCGGTGGCGTCGCGTACGTGTGGTTTCGTCGGATCCGCTGGCCCGAGAGCTAGCCGAACATCAGCAAGCGGTGCGCGCCGGCACCCGCGCGTGCACCGTCGCCGATCGCCATCGCGATGTTCGCGCCCATCGCCGTGTCGCCGGCGGCGAACACGCCGCGCACGCTGGTCGCCTTCATCATCGGGTCGGTCTTGACGAACGATCCCATCGGCGTCGCGTCGAGCTCGAGGCCGAGCTGTGACGCGAGCGGCGAGATTTTAGGCGTCGATGCGACGAATACGCCGGCGAAGTCCAGGTTCGCGACGCGCGCGTGGCCTTCGATCGCGTCGATCGGCGTGCGCACGATCGCGACGTCCCGGCGCTCGAGCTGCGCGAGCTCGTCGGCCGTCGGCTCGAACATGCCGCGCGTGAAGTACGTCGTCGGCGCCCATTGCGGCAGCATCAGCGCTTGATGCACCGACATCGGGCTCGTCGCGATCACGCCGATCGGACCGTCGCCGAGCTCGTAGCCGTGGCAGTACGGGCAATGAAACACCGAGCGGCCCCAGCGCTCGGCGAGCCCGGTGATCGCCGGCAGCTCGTCGACGACGCCCGTGGTCAGCACGATGCACGTGCTCGCGATCATCTCGCCCTCGACGGCGATCTCGAAGTGATCGCCGACGGCCGCCGCACGAAGCACGCGGTCCTCGCGCCATTGCACCGTCGGATAGGCGAGCAACTGCGCCTTGCCGCGGTGCCAGATCGCGGCCGGATCGTCGCCGTCGTGCGCGACCAACCCGTGCGCGCTCGCCGCGAAGCGATTGCGGCGCTCGCCCGCATCGATCACGAGCACACAGCTCTTGCCGCGCGCGAGCATGAGCCCGGCCGAGATTCCGGCGTAGCTGCCGCCGATGATGATCACGTCTCTGATGTCAGGCATGAACGTTGCCTTTCCGATGGTGCTTGTGAGCGCGACCGCGCACGTCGGCGGCGAGCTCGGCCAGCGTGACCGCGTGCAGCCGCTGCGCGAGCACGGCCTCGGCTTCCGCGAACGCGGCGCTCGTCGCGCGATTGACGGCTTGTTCGACGAGACATCCCGGGCTCTCGGTGCGATTGCCGAGCGCGAGCGCTGACGCGATGCCGAGCGCGGCGTAGACGTCGCCGAGCGTGATCGCATCGAGCGCGCGCACGAGCGTCCAGCCGCCGCCGTGGCCTTTCTCCGACGCGACGATGCCGGCCTCGCGCAAGCCTGCCATCGTCCGGCGGATCACGACCGGGTTGGTGCGCATGCCGACTGCGAGCGCTTCGCTGGTGAGCGCGCCGTCGCTCTGCGCGAAGTGCAGCAGCGCGTGAAGCGCCAGCGAAAGTCGCCCGTCGCGTCTCATGTAACTTAAGATGTGGCGTGAATACCTTCCCGTCAAGCGCCGGTGATCCGATCGCCGCGGCTCGCACGTCGGAACGACGAGCACGGCGCTGGATGCCGTTGATTTTACTCGCGTGCATCCAATTCGCGCGCGGCGACGAAAGGCTTGTTCATGCGCATCACCATCGTGCTCGCGGTCTCGCTCGTCGCGTGTAACCAACCAGCGCTGCTCGGCAGCCGGCCGGACGCGGGTCACACCGGCGGCTCGGACGATTCGCCGCCGCTCGCCGACGCCGCCGTCGATGCAGCAGTCGCCGCGATCGATGCACCGGCCGCGGTGCTCGGCTGTGCGACCGCGCCGGTGATCGAAGGCAGTGGCGCGGTCACGTCGTGGACGCGTCAGACCGGCGTCATCACGGTCAATTACTACGGCGACGGCAACTACAACGTCGACATCACCCAGTTCGTCAAGACGTGGGATCCGATCGTGCCGACCGCAGCGTGGCCCGGACGATACGGCCAGCTCGCCGATATCCCGCTGACGATCAACAAGTACGTGTCGTCCGAGTTCACCGTGCCGGTCGGTTACTTCGAGACCCAACCGCAGCCGGTGTACGGCAACTACAGCGTCGGCGAATCGAACTTTTCGGCGGCGGTCGCGATGACGATCAGCGAGCACTGCGGCGACTTCGGCCAGCTCGAGCCGACGACGATCGTGCCGACG
>DASXEF010000735.1:0-9099 GCA_036490255.1 Kofleriaceae bacterium | reverse complement strand
GTGCTCGACACCTACAGCGGCATGCGCACGACGATGGTGTACGGCAGCATGCACGGCAATCTGCTCAGCTTCGCGAGCGACCAGTACGATCCGTCGGCGCCGCAGCTGTCGGCGCTGATCACGTGGCTCACCCAGATCGATCCGTTCCAGTACGGCGTCGGTCGGATGCCGCAAGACGAGGCGATGCCGAACGCCGACGTCGATCTGCTCGAAGCCTGGATCAGCGGTCCGGTCAGCAAGGTCGACGACGACGCGAGCTGCGTGCCCGGACTCACCGCGTGTCCGCAGGTCACCGATACGTGTGTCCTCAACGATGGCCAGACGACGGGCGAGTGCTTCCAGATCTCGTTTCCCGATCCGGCGCACGGCGCGGCGTGTGATCCGGGCGAGTTCGCCGGCCTCGCGTGCAACGGCGCGGTGCTCGTCAAATGCACGAGCGACTGGAGCTTCGGCGACGTCGTTCAGGTCTGCGACAACGACTGCCTCGCGACGCCTGCAAGCAGCGTCACCCCAGCCTCGGCGGCGTGTAACTGATGCGGACCGTCGTCATCACGGCTGCGATCGTGTGCGGGCTCGCCGGCGTCGCCGCCGCGTATCCGCAGTTCCAGCTCAGCAAAGATCAGACATGCACGTCGTGTCACATCGCGCCTGAAGGCGGCGATCTGCTCAACGAGAACGGGCTCAACGTCGCCGAACAGATCTCGCAGTACGGCACCGACCCGGCGTTCATCAACGGTGTGTTCAAGCTGCCCGCGTGGCTGATGCTCGGCGGCGACTTTCGCGGCGCGACCGGCTACGTCGAAGCGCCGCAGAAGTACCTCGAGACGTTTCCGATGCAGGCCGACATCTACGCGAGCGCGAAGTTCGCCGGCCACTTTCACGTCAACGTGACCGTCGGCTATCGCCCGCCCGAGTACGGCAACGAAGCCGCGACGCAGGTGTGGTCGCGCGAGCACTACATCATGTGGCAACAGCATGCCGACGACGGCTTCGGCTTGTTCGCGCGCGTCGGTCGCTTCATGCCGATCTTCGGGCTGCGCTTCGCCGAGCATCCCGAGTACACGCGGCAATACGGCGGCACGCCGCTGTACAGCGAGACCTACGGCGCCGCGATCGAATACATCGATCCGAAGTGGGAAGCGCACCTGACCGGCTTCATCGAAGACCCGCTGATCGATCCGGTCGCGCACGACAACGGCGTCGCGGCATATGCCGAGGTGCGCCCGATCGAGTCCGCGTCGGTCGGGCTCGAAGGCATGGTCACGGTCGGCGACGACTGCAGCGACTGCGCGTATCCGCACGATGAAAAATATCGCGCGGGCGTGACCGGCAAGTACTACGCGGCAGGGCCGGGGCTCGAGCTCGAAGGCGAGCTCCAGTTCGTCAACGTGCACGTCGAGACGTACGGCACGAACCAGGGCGTCGGCACGGTCATGCTCAGCAAGTTCCTGCCGTTCGGCCTGATGGCCGATCTCGCGCTCAACTACTACAACGAGGATCTGCGGATCAAAGGCGTCGATCGCGAAGCGATCGATCTCAACATCCACTGGTTCACGACGTCACACGTCGAGCTCTTGCTGACGACGCGGTTCGAGACGATCCACGGCGCTGCGGGCGAGGACACGGCAACCGGCGGCCCGAGCGGGTCGTACGCGCTCTTGCAGGCGCACTATCGACTCTAGTGACCGAGCCTGATCGCGACGCGATCGTGCGGTGACTTGCTGTAGATCCGCTGCGTCGTCGATTTGAAGCCGAACTTGTCGATGCGCAGCGACAGCGTCGTGAAGCCCATGACCTTCACGAGCGTCGGCGTCGTGCCGGCGCGATGGCCGTCGATCGACACGATCGCGCCAGCCGGCGACGTCTCGACGTAGAGATCGTGCGTCGGCCGAGCGAGCGCGACATCGACGTTCGCGGCATCGGGCGTCGCCGCGACGATGCGCGTCGCCGGCGCATAGCGCGGATGCGCGATGTCGAGCTTGCGCTTCGTGCACGGCCCGCCGATCGTGATCGGCGACGGACCGGCGACTTCGCCGTCGATCGAGATGATCGAGCCGGCCGGCGTCGTCGAGACCGCGATCTTGCACGGCCCGCTGCCGAACTGCGGCGAGCCGGCGCTGGCCTCGCCCGGATCGTCGCCTTGCACCGGCGCGATATCGGCGAGCGGCACCGGATGCGGCACGACCGGTGCGGCGCGACGCTCGGGCGGCGGGATATTCGCGGCGACGAGATGCACGTCGTCGGCGGTGCCCGTCGCTTGCGAGGCGTGGCTCGACTTGCTCGCGATCAAGATGGCGAGCCCGATCGTCAGCACCGCCACGCCGCCCGCGACGGCGATGCGCCGGTGCGGCCACACGTGATGTCCGCGCGGGATCGGCCGCACCGTCATCGGCGGTGCGCTCGGCACCGGCACGAACGGCTCGCTCGCCGGACGCATGATCTCGCGCTTCACGACGGGCCGCGCCATCGGCATCGGCGGCGGCATCGGCATCGGCGTCGGCGTCGGAATCGCGATCGGCGTCATCGGGCCGGTCAGCGTCCGTGCCATGACAGGGCCCGTGATCGTACGCGGCTCGTTGATCGGCGGAATCGTCACGCGGCGCGGCGGCTCGGCGAGCGCGTCGATGCTCGCGACGTCGACATCGGGCTCCGGCGCCGGGAAAAAGTTTCCGGTCTCTTCGTACAGCGTGCAATCGACGAAGCCTTCGAGCGAGTTGTCGCTGATGTTCATCAGCGGGTTCGCCGGCAACACCAGCTCGGAGCCCGGCGTGCGCGCATCGTCGGCGACGACATTCGGCAACGCGATCGGTTGTGCGAGCTGTTGCGGCGCGACCGGCGGAGGTGGCGTCGCCGCGACGTGCGCCGCGAGCAAGCGCTCGAACACCGGCTCGCTGTCGACGGTGAGCTTGCGAATCCCGAGCAGCAACCCGGGGCGGCCGAAGCGATTGCCCGGTGTCGTCCACGCTTCGAGCACGATGCCCATGCCGCGCAGCGCGGGCTGTGCGTTAGCGAGGTCGATCGAGAACGCGGTCTCGAGCCCGATCGGTCGCGCGGTCAACGTCGAGATGAAGCACGTCTGCGCGTCACAGAAGCGATGAAACGCCGCGACGAATTGATCGATCGACGTGCACCGCGTCGCGATGCGCAAGCCTCTCGTCGTTCGCGCAGTCACCCGCAACGATTGTAAGAAACTCGTCGCGCGATCGCGATGGGTGCAAGCGGCGCCGCGAAGCGCACATGTGATACCAAGGAAGCTATGCATCCACGCCTGCTCGGCGCGGTCGTGCTGGTGATGCTGCTGACTCCCGGGGTGGGATCGGCGCAACCCGCGACTGCCGATCCCGGTTCCGGATCTGCCGCCGAACCGACCACGCCGTCGCAGAATTCGCCGACCCAGCCGCCGCAGCCGACGGCGTCGCCGAGCCCGCCGCCGCCGATCGATGTCGTGCACAAGCTGACCTATGAAGGCTTCGGCTTCCTGCGGATGGAGTACATCGCGGTGCAGGCCGATCCGAACGTCCAGTTCGTCGGTCGCGACGACGGCTTCGAGCTGCAAAACGCGCGGCTCGGCGTCCACGGCCGCTACGGCGATCGCATCGCCGCGACGCTCGCGTTCGACGGCGCCGTCGACGAGCGCGCGCAGGTCAACTCGCCGCAGGGCACGCTCGGCTTCAACATTCGAGACGCGTACGCCGACGCGAGCGTCGCCGGCCAGATGGTCCTGCGCGCCGGCTACTTCTTGCCGCTCGTCGATCCCGAGGCGCTGGTCGCCGACACGTCGCTCGAGTTCGTCGACTATCCGATCGAGAGTCGCGGTGTGCGTGCGACCGAAGGCTGGCAAACGCCGGGATTGCCACCGGGCCGCTCGCTCGGCGTCGCGCTGCACCTGGACCCGCGGTCGATGCTCGGCACTCCCGTGCCGGTGGACGGGCCGCAGTTCGGCTTCGAGGTCGCCGTGCAAAACGGCGCCGACGAGTATTCGTCGAACAACGACAACAACGATCCGGCGCTCAGCATCACCGCGCTGCTGCGCTGGCAACACGACAGCTGGCTGATGGTCGCGGGGCGCTACAACCCGCGCACGATCGGCACGCTGCCGTTTCGCCAGGACGAGACCGACTATCAAGGTACCGCCGGCGCGCGCATCGAGCTCGGCCCGCTCGCACTCGGCGGCGGCCTCGTCGTCGAGCACACGACGTTCGACACCACCGGCGGCCCGGCGCAAAACGCGTACGGCGGTCACGCGCAGCTGCTCGTGCGCGTGCCGATCGCGATCCCGCTGCAGGTCGGCTATCGCTTCGGCGTCCTCGACCCATCGAGCCTCGTCACCACAGACCGCGTGATCGAGCACACGATCGGCGCCGTGCTCGGCGTGCCATCGTATCGCGTGCGCTTCTTGATGCAGGTGGTCGTTCCTGTCGAGCAAGCCGGGCGCGAGCTCGCGAACGATCGCTTTCAGGTTGCCGGCGAGCTGACGTTATGAAGCTCGCTGTGCTCGCCGCGTTGGCGTGCACGACGTGTGTCGGCACGAACCCGCCGCAGTCGAGCGCACAGCGCATCGGCAAGCTCGAGCAGGCGATCGGCGGTCCGCACGCGATCGGCCAGGTCGGCGACTGGCTGCTGCAAAACGATCAGGTGCGGTTCATCGTCGAGGACAAGGGCGTCGGCCGCGTCAACACGTCGTTCGGCGGCTCGCTGATCGACGCCGATCTCCAGCGCATCGCGAACACCAACACCGGCAACGACGAGCTCGCCGAGCTGTTGCCGGGCTTCGTGTTCAGCGTGATCGATCCGGTCGACGTCTGCATTCCGAACGCGGCCGGCACGTGCCCGACCGATCCGAACGAGCCGGTGATGGACGGCACCGACGGCGGCCCCGCCGAGATCTTGGTCACCGGCGTGTGCGGCGACCTGTTCGAGATGGTCGCGCTGCTCAACACCGGGCTCGTGTTTCCGTCGGACTTGTCGATGTCGCAGCTGTACAAGCTCGAGCCCGGCAAGCGCTACGTCACGATCGAGACGACGATCACGAACAACGCGACCGGCGCGCATCCGTTTCCGTACTTGAACCCGACGCAGCTCGACAACTTGCTCGGCATGAACGTGCCCGGCATCTCGACGCTGCAGCTGTCGGTGCCGCTCGGTCAGTTTCCGCTGCTCGGCGGCGAGCAGAGCTTGTTCGTGCCGGGCGTCGCCGGGTTCAACGTGCGCTTCGCGATCGAGGACACCTACGGCACCGGCCCGGGCTTTCCGGCGTTTCCCGGCATGGTCGCCGACTTTCTCGCCAGCCGCGGCCCGGGCGTTTCGTACGGCATCTCGATCCCGTCGACGCCCGACAACTACGTCAACTCGTATGCGAGCGGCTATCCGGGCCAGGACATCACGCCGTTCTCGATGCTGCTGCCGTTCACCTATGCCGGCGTGACCGGCGCGTACATGTACAAGCCGCCCGATCAGCTGAACGCCGGCGAGCAGCGCACGTACGAATCGTACTTCTACGTCGGCAAAGGCGACGTCGGCTCGATCTACGACGCTATCTTGGATCAGCGCGGCCAACCGAACGGCACGTTCGGCGGCCGTGTCGTCGACGCGCTGACGCAACTCGGCATCTCGACCGCGACGGTGCTCGTGCTCGATTCGACCGGCACGAAGATCCTCGACGAGCTCGACACCGACGCCGGCGGAAACTTTCTCGGCCACCTACCGCCGGCGATGTACCAGTACATCGTGCTCGAGGACACGCGGCCCGATGCCGCGACGGATGCGAGCGGCAACACGAGCACGACGCCGCAGCCGTTCGTCGTGGTCGCGGGCGGGCAGGCGGGTGCGTTCGTGCAGATGCCCGCGCCTGCGACGATCGACGTCGAAGCGGTCGACGAGCTCGGCCGTCACGCGCCCGCGAAGATCCAGCTGATCGGCCACAACGCGGCGATCCAGGGCACGAACGGCAACTTCACCGACGGGCGAAACATCTTGTACTCGCTCGCGCGCGGCGAGCGCGTTCGGCCGACCGCGTTCGACGGCACCGATCGCTACGTCGAGAACGCGTGGTGGACCACCGACGGCCGGCTCGACATGCCGGTGCGGCCCGGCACGTACGATCTCGTGGTCAGCCGCGGCCCCGAGTACGAGCTGTTCACGAAGACGATCACGATCGCGTCCGGCAGCTTCAGCGGCCAGCTCGTGCAGCTGCAGCGCAGCTTCGATACGCCGGGCTGGATCGCCGGCGATTTTCACGTCCACGCGCAGCCGTCGACCGACTCGGGCTTGCCGATCGCAGATCGCGTGACCAGCTGCGCCGCCGAGGGTCTCGAGGTCGCGGTCGCGACCGATCACAACTACATCACCGACTACTCGCCGGTGATCGCGAACCTCCAGCTCGATCTGTGGCTGCTCGGCGTGCCCGGCATGGAGCTGACGACATTCGAGATGGGCCACTTCATCGGCTATCCGCTCAAGGTCGATCCGGGCTCGACGCGCGGCGGCGAGTTCGTGTGGGCGAAGCAGCCGCCCGAGAGCTTGTTCACGCAGCTGCGCAACCTCGCGATCGATCCGGCCAACTCCGTCGTGACGGTCGCGCACCCGCGCCAACCGGTGCTCGGCTACTGGTCGCAGTTCTACGTCGATGCCGCGACCGCAGAGCCGTACACGCCGACCGGGATCATGGGCGTGTTCGCGCCGTACGGCGACGAGTTCTCGGCATCCAACTTCAGCTTCGACTACGACGCGGTCGAGCTGATCACGGGGCGCCGGCTCGAAGATGTCCACACGTTCATCGCGCCCGATCCGCTGCCGCCCGGGCCGTTTCCCGATCCGCAGCCGGTTCCGGGGCAACCCGTCGTCGGCGCCGACGGCCGGCCGCAATTTCCCGGCGTCGTCGAGACGTGGATGACGATGCTCGACCGCGGCAAGATGATCACCGGCATGGGCGCGAGCGACTCGCACCACATGCTCACCGACGAGCCCGGCTACGCGCGCACGTACGTCTGGGTCGGCGACGGCAACGACGTGCCCGGCGGCTACACGCGCGACGAAGTGATCGCCGGCATTCGCGGTCACCATGCGATCGCGACGACCGCGCCGTTCATCACGATGACCGTCGGCACGCACATGATCGGCGACACGTTCTCGCTGTCGGGACCGGTGCCGGTCGCGATCGAGGTCAAGTCGCCGAGCTGGGCGCCGGTCAACGAGCTCAAGCTGTACTCGAACGGCGGCGCGATCGTCGCCGACGTGCAGATTCCCGCGCCGGGCACCGACTTCACGACGACGATCAACGTCGCGCCGCCGAGCGACGGCACGGACATGTGGATCGTCGCCGAAACGCTCGGCAGCTCGAACGAGTTTCCGGTCAACAGCGCGACCGAGTTCCCGCCGCTCGACGTCAGCGTGATCATCGGCGCGCTCGCGAGCGGCATCGATCTGTCGTCGCTGCCGATCGCCGCGAAGCTCAAGCCGCCGCCGCTGCACTACTCGCGGCCGTACGCGATCACGAACCCGATGTGGATCGACACCAACGGCGACGGCAAGTGGACGCCGCCGAAGCCGCCGCTGCCGGCGACGCTCGAAGGCAGCGGCAACACGGCAGACGTGCGCGACCAGTTCGACGCGCTCCCGGAGCTTTCTAGGTGAGGGTACTGGCTAGTCTCGTTGCCATCGCCCTGGCTGCCGGCGCAGCCTGGGCACACGCGTTCCCGCCGCAGCGATCGGTCGTGGTGCAGGTCGAAGATTGCGAGCTTGCGGTGCTGATCGGCTATCGCCCCGGCACCGGCGAGCAGACGCAGGCCATGCTCGATCGCATCGCCAACCAGCCGAAATCGCGCGCGCTCGGTGCGCTCGAAGAGGTGATGGGCGCAACGGCCGTTGCTCCGATTACGATCGCGCTCGACGGCAAGCCGCTGGTGCCCACGAGTGTCCGCGCCAAGTTGGGCGTCGAAGACGGCGGCGCGCGGCTGATCGTCGTCGTGCTCGTCACCTACGCGCTACCGACGGGCCACGCGCTGGTCGTGACCTCGAAAGATCCAAAGACGACGCGCATTTCCTGGCAGGACAAGAGCCACGGTCGCGCCAACCTCGCAGCCGATCCCGCACAGGATCACTGGCACGACGGCGTGGCTTCATTCTTGCTGAGTCTGACCGCATCTACATGCGCTCACTCAGCATCGTCGGACTGATCGGACTCGCGGTCCTCGCAGCTGCGTGCGCGGACCATCCGTACGATCCGAACGCCCCCGCCGTCGATCCGAACGCACCCGTCATTCACATCACGTCGCCCGACCGAGGCTACTTCGCCGGCGACGTCCAGATGGTGACGGTCACCGGCACCGCGACCGACGACACCGCGGTCTCGAGCGTGACCGTCAACGACGTGCCCGCGACGCTCAACGCCGACGGCACGTGGACCGCGCAGGTCCCGGTCACCGCCGGCACGAACTTGCTCCACGCGATCGCGTTGGATCCGTCGAACAACGCCGGCAAAGAATCGCGCTCCGTCGTCGCCGGGCCGACCCAGCCGATCGCGACCGTCGTGCAGAACGCGATCACCGCGACGCTATCGGCGCAGACGTTCGCCGCGATCGGCACCGGCGCCGGCAATTACGTCAAGACGGCGGACCTCGAGTCGATCATCGCGCCGTCGAACCCCGTGCTGAACGACGGCGCGCCGAACGGCCCCGATTGCCTCTACGTCCAAGGCTCGGTCACCAGCATGACCGTTGGCAACGCGCAGGTCTCGCTCGTGCCGCAAGCCGGCGGGCTCGCGCTCGACGCCGAGCTGGCGAACGTCAACGTCGGCATGCACCTCGACTACGCGGCCGCGTGCATCAACGGCAGCCGCGACATCACGATCGCCGCGACGAACATCTCGGTGAAGGGAAATCTCGCGATCGGCGTCGCGAGCGGCCAGTTCGCGATCAGCCTCGATACGCCCGACGTCGCCGTGACCGGCTTCGACGCCGAGCTCGGCGGCCTCACCGGCGACATCGTCGATTTGCTCGATCTCAACGACGCGTTCGGCCCGCTGATCGGCTGGGCGACCGAGAAGTTCGTCGTGCCGATGATCAACACCGAGCTCGACGGCCTCAACCAGACCAAGACGAT
>DASXEF010000689.1:0-6359 GCA_036490255.1 Kofleriaceae bacterium | reverse complement strand
CGAGGAAATGCTCGAAGAGTTTGGCGTCGATCGTGCGGATCCTGCTGCCGCAGCGGCCACAATGGAGGACCTCGTTACCAGCGGCAGATTCACTGCGCGATTGCACTGGATGCCACACGTACCAAGCGCTTGGAGACGCTTCGTCAACAAGGCGCTGTCCTTCAACTCGGCAACTCGCTACCACGATGGCGGTGCGATGTTGAGCGGCATGAGTAGTCTGCACGTGCCAAGCGGACCGAGTTGGGACTGCGACTATCGAACGATTTCGGTTGTGTGGCGTCGCGATCGCGGCGACCGACAAGAGGTGGTGGAGTGGCTGCGTCACAGTGAACGTCGCCACGAGTTCAAGGCGTTAACGCGACCGCGTTCCGGTAGCGGCAGAACGCTCACGTTGGAGAGCAGCGGCGGCATCGTGAGCCGCTCTCGCGCGCTTGCTGGGCTTCAGGACTTCTTCAAGACGCGAACCGAGTAGGGACCGATCAAGATCGCTTGCTTGCCCTCTGCGTCGAAGTGACGTCGAGCATCGGCACGTCGCTCAGGGCTGCACCGAGCACACCACGCATCCGATGCAGCAACGCCCTCCGGTGGAGACCACCGCCGACCGCAATTGCGGCACGTGGGACGTACATCGAGGACGCGTTTCACGTCTAAGTTAGATCATGATCGGGTCGACCTGTCGATCCCTTCCCGCAGTACCGCGCGCTAAGTGCGCGTCCCGATCCATCTTTCGTCGTCGAGATCTACGAACGCGATCCTGATCGATGAGCTCAGCGACCCCGCGCAGTTCATCACATGACGCTAAACATGGTCTGTCGGACAAGCAGGTCGAACAATGCCGCCAGGTCCTGAAGGCATGGCGAGCCTCGCCGGAGGGCGGCATTTCACCGAACCGATGCCAGCTCTCGTTCGTCGAAGCGCAGCGCATCGAACATGTGCTCATCTAAGTCTCGGAGTGTTTGGATCGGCGGACGAGCGTCTTCTTGGGCCATTAAGCGCGCATTTTTCGTCGAGGTTGACCCCAGCGCTCTGTCGGATGAGCATGAGCATCTGCAGCTCCAACGTGTTGACGAATCGAGCGACCGCTGCGTCTCCACACCAGTAGGAGATGATGTAGCGCAGCGTTGAGATCGCCTTGTGGCAGAACAGCTTTGCTTTCGGCCGGAGTCGGAAGCCGAGCTGCCCGCTGCCGTTCACGTTCCTTCGCAACAGTTGGTACATCGAGAACTACACGGAGCGTTTGGCGTAGTGGAACCGATAGAGCTTGGCCGGGTCGACATCGAGTGCCGCGCAGAGCCTCGTCACCTCCTCGCGCGAGGTCGCTGGTACGCGAACGCCGCCGCGTTGAGGTAGGTTCTTCGGCACTCTCGACTTGGCGAGCAAGGCGGCAGGCCCCCGCCGCGAAGCTCGCGATCGGTTCATCAACAGGACCGCCGTGACCGACGAAACACGGACGACGCCGCCGCCCAACTTCCGCGGCACGCCGCACCGCGCATTGCGCCTCGCGATATAGTCGCGCGGTGGTTCGTGGTGGTTTGCGAGCGTGATGTGTTTTGCGGCAGTCGCACACGCCGGGTCGCTGATCGACGCGCCCGCGTTCTCGGCCTCGCCGGCGGAGCTGCTCGCGGCGGCGAGAGCCGCGCCGGCCGGCGGCGACGTCTACATACTCGCGAAGACCGCCGAGCTCTCGGTCGATCCGGGCCGCCAGACCGAGCGCGATCGCGTGATCTTCGTGGTGGGGACGCAAGCGGGCGTCGCGCTGGCGGTCGATCAACGAAACGAATATCTGCCGCCCCTCGAGTCGCGCCCGGTGATTCGCGCGCGCGTGATCGGTCCGAATGGACGTGTCGCCGAGCTCGATCCGAGCGCGATCACCGACACGCCCGACACGCGCGTACCCGGCGGCGAGCTCCGGCAGGTAACCGCTCACCTTCCGAACGTCGCGATCGGAAGCGTCGTCGAGCTCGAGGTGGACTCGACCTCGTCGGTGCCGTGGCGCGCGGGCGCCGGCGCGGTCGTTGAGATCGCATCTCCGTATCCGAGCGCAGCGAGCCGGCTCGCGATCTCCGCGCCCGTAGGGACGCGCGTGCAATTCGAGGAGCGCGAGGTGTCGCCCGGCGTGCACGCGCAGCACGCGGTCGCCGGTGGGCGCGACGTGTGGACGTACGCGTTCGGCGCGTTGCCCGCGCGCAGCATGGAGACGAGCGTGCTCGACGAGACCGACACCACCGTCGCGTTCTCGACGATCGCGAGCTGGAACGTGCTCGCGCGCGAGCTGAACAGCTCGATCGAGCAACGGCTCGCGGCGGGGCCGGCGGCGATCGCGAAAACGCCGACGCTCGAGACCGCGCACGCCGTGATCGCGTGGGTGCGCGCACACGTGCGGGTCACGCCGGGACATCTCGTGGTTCTCCCGGCTTCGTTTCCGCCGGCGACGCCCGCCGAGACGATCGCCCACGGCAGCGGTGACGGTTTGTCGGTCGCAGCGCTCGCCGTCGCGCTGCTGCGCCAGGCCTCGCTCCCCGCCGACATCGTGCTCGTACGTTTTCACGCGGGCGGCGATGGCGGCACGCTGCCCGGCACGATCGAGTTCGAGCGAGCGCTCGTGCACGTGCGCATCGGCAGCGCGGACGTGTGGATCGATCCGGGAGAGAGACACACTTCGGTCGGGCAACTCGTGCTCGGCGAGCACGCCCGCCGCGCGCTGGTCGTGAACGACGCGACCACTGGACTCGTCACCACGCCCGCGAGCACCGCTGCCGACAACGCGGTGCGCGAGGTGGACACGTACGAGGTCGCCGAGGAGGGTGGTGCGAAGCTCGACGTCGCGATTCACGCCGACGGCGACCTCGCGACGATCTGGCGCGCGTTCGACGCGAGTCAGACGCCCGACGAGTTGCGTCGCGACACGGCCGATGCAGTCTCGCACCAATTCCGCGGCGAGCTCGTGTCCATGAGCTCGACGCGCGAGCTCGATCAGCCGTACGAGCGCACGATGGCGGTCGAGCACGTCGCGCTCGCGCTCGGCACCGACGAGCACATCGAGGTCGGCCTGTTTCCTGGCCGCGTGCTCGACGAGCTGCCCGACGAGCTGCGGCGCGGCACCGCACGCCGCATCCACGCATTTCGCTTCGTGATGCCTTTCACGCACGAGATCGAGAGTCGGATCACTGTCCCCGAGGGGTTCGAGATCCCGGCGGCGCAGCCCGAGCACGTGCGCACGCTCGGCGCGCTGCGTGTCGTCGAGCGCCAGCGCCTCGACGGTCCCACGCTCGTGGTCACATATTCCCTCGAGACGCCGCTCCAGCTGTCTGCGGCCGAGGTCGAGGCCACGCGGTCCGCCGTCGCGGTGTTGCTGCACGAGCGCGCGCAGGTCTTCATGTTCGCGTCGACCGCGAAGCGGCTCCAGGCGCAGCACCGCGATCGCGAGGCGATCGCCGAGGCGAGGCGTGTCGTCGACCTCCATCCCCGCGACGCAGTCGCACACGAGAGGCTCTCGTTGATCGAGGTCGAGCTCGGGGTGGGCAGCGCGGCCCGTCGCGAGGCGCGACACGCGACGCAGCTCGAACCCAAACGCCCGCGGGCGTGGCTCGCGCTCGGCTGGGCGCTGGAGCGCGACTCGTTCGGCCGCACCTACGGATTCGATAGCGATCGCGCCGGCGCGCGCGCGGCCTACGAGACCGCGCACAAGCTCGACCCGAAGGACACCGGGATCACGCAGGCGCTCGCCGATCTTCTCGAGCTGGACGCGCGAGGGCTGCGCGTGACGCACGGTCCGGATCTGGCGACCGCGCTCGCGCTGCGCCGCGAGATCTTGCAGCAGAACCCGACCAACGACACCGAGCTCGACGTCGCACGCGATCTGTTCTGGAGCGGCAAGCTAGCCGACGCCGAAACGATGTTGCGCGCGATGCAGCGTGGAACCGACCGCGACCAGCTGCTCGTCACGGTGCTTGCGCTCGGCCCGGGCGGTTCTGTATCTGCGATGCGCGAAGCTGACGACCTCGCGACCGGCGATACGCGCGAGAAGCTCCTCGTCAACGCCGCCGATAGCGCGTTTTACCTGCGTGCATATCAAGTCGCGCGCCAGTTGACGGCGCCGTTTCATGGCTCGCACGCCGAGCTCATGGCGGCGTGGTCGCAGCACGCGACGCGCTTCGATTCGCCATTCAAGCCTACCGCGGATCCGAGATCGGTTGCCGTGGAGGTCGCGTTCGAGGCGATCGACGACAAACGGCCGCGCGTCGCGTTCTGGGATGCGGACGCCGCGAAAGATTTCATGGCGCGCAGTCGATGGACGCGCATCGCCGGCGACACGTCGCTCGAATCGGTCGAGGACGTCGCGCGCGACATGACCATGCAAGTCGACGGCGATGTTGCTGGGTGGCGCGTCGACGCGACGATTGGCAACAGTCATCAGATCCTGTATCTCGCCGGCGATCGCGGTGTGCCGAAGCTCGTCGCGACCAGCGAGCTCCCCCACGCGGTCGGCCGCTACCTGCTGCGGTTGCTCGCGAGTGGCAAGGACGCCGCGGGGGAGCGCGTGCTGGATTGGTTCGCCGCCGACACTTCGTCGAAGACCCTCGCGTCGGTGTGGGGCAACGACGAGCCCAAGGACCGCGCGCGCATGCTCGTCGCGGCTGCGGTGCTCGCGGCGGCAAGCGACGGCGCTCGCGCATTGCCGATCCTCGCGTCGTGCTCGCTTGCGACCAAAGAAGGTCAGCGGGCGTGCGACACCGCCGCCCTTCAAATCCTCGAGCACGACCAACGCTGGAGCGAGATGCTCGATCGCGCGACCGCTGCGGAAGCTGCGGATCCGGACTTCATGTACGCGCGCACCGCTCACGTGAGAGCGTTGCGGCGCCTCGGGCGCCTCGACGACGCGGTGCGCGTCGCGAGCTCGGTTCCCGCGTGGCTCGCAACCGACAACATCTTCACGCTCGCGCGGATGTTCCTCGCGGAGCAACGAGGCAAGCTCGACGAGGCGCGCGCAATCGCCGAGGACGTGATTGGGCGTGCGAACGCGACGTCGTTCGAGTTGAACGAGGCGGCGTGGAACGGGCTGTTCGTTTCGGCGAACCCGCGCACGATCGATGCCGCCGTGCGGCGCGCGCTGAAGCTCGCGCCCAACGCGTGGGGGATCCAGAACACGCTCGCGCTCGCAGAGCTCGAACAGGGACAGCTCGCCGTCGGCTTTGCCGACGCGCTCGAGTCGATGAGGATGCGCCACGAGGCAAACCCGGTCGTCGCCGATTGGTTGGTGATGGCGCGCTACTACGATCTGCTCGGCTTATCCGACGATGCCGTCGCGGCCTACCGTCAGGTGACGCCGCAGCCACATCCCGATCCCGGCTCCGCGTCGGTCGCCGACTTCGTGGCGAAACGAATCGCCGCGCTCGCCGTCACGCGCTGAGCTGCGCGCGCAAGCCGCGCAAGCCGAGCAACACGGTCTCGGTCGCGACGCGAGCCTTCTGAGCCGCGAGCGCTTGGCCGATCGCGCGCAGATCCGTCGCCAAGCGCGACGAGTTCGATCCGCCACAGCCTACAGACTAGCTTCGCCGCGCTCGTTGGATTGACGCTGGAAGCCCGGACTGGCGCCCAAGCGCAACGATCTACCCCACCGTCAGGACAGGCTTGGCGCTCCCCGGTCGAAGCTAGATTGCGGTGCAAAACCCCGTCGCACGGAGCCGGATTTCCGGATCCGTCGACGCGGTTGCTGTCCGAGTGGTCGATTTTGCTCGGGCTGGGCGTCGTCATGGTCGTCGCGAAGACCGACGATGGGCGATGTCATGGAGCCCCGAACAGATTTCACGGAGGCTGACGCTCGATTTCCCGGATGATGAGTCGATGAGGATCTCGCACGAGGCCATTTACCAAGCGCTCTACGTGCAAGGTCGCGGTACGCTTCGTCGGGAACTGGCGACGTGCTTGCGAACTGGACGCGCGTTGAGAGTGCCCAGAGCTCGCACGCGCCGAGGGAAAGCGTTCGTTAGTTCCGAAGTCATGATTGCCGAGAGGCCTGCTGAAGCAAACGACCGCGCAGTGCCGGGTCACTGGGAAGGAGATCTGATTCTCGGATTGGATAGCTCCGCGATTGGAACGCTCGTCGAACGCACGACTCGCTTCACGATGCTCCTGCACCTCCCGCGCATGAAGGACTTCGGGCAGCCCCGGATCCACAACGGTCCTGCTCTCGCCGGTCACGGTGCCGAGGCAGTGCGCGACGCGATCGCGAGCAGCATCGTCACGCTGCCGAAGCAGATGCGTCGGTCGCTGACGTGGGACCAGGGCACCGAAATGGCTCAGCACGTTCACCTTCGAATCCAGACCGGATTGCCCGTCTACTTCTGCGACCCGCACAG
>DASXEF010000656.1:0-4217 GCA_036490255.1 Kofleriaceae bacterium | reverse complement strand
CGCGGCGGCGCGATGCAGCGGGCAACAGTGCCGGCAACGCACGCGGATCGAGTCGATTCATCCGCGCGCGTGCGACGAGCAACTCGCCGGCGTAGCGCGCGATGCCCTGGCGTTCGTCGGCAGCGGACGCGAGGTTGCGCGGCTCCATCGCCGTGCCCGCCGTGATGTCATCGGCGAGCTCGCACAGCATGCGCGCGACCTCGTCGTCGCTCCATTCGGTTTGATCGGCGAGCCACGTGTCGATCGCGAGCTCGCCGCCGTCGGCGTACAAGCCGCGCAACGGGTTGCCGCCGAGCACGAACGCATCGTCGCCGCGCGTGCCGAACCGCGCGTGCACGATCGGCAACACGCGATCGAGCATCGCCGCGATCCACGTGAGATGTGCGATCGCGTCCGGTGCGTCGAGCCGCTCGGTCCACAGCTGCACCGCGCGATGGTCGCGGTCGATCGCGATCGCGGTGTCGCGATAGCGGCCGTTGTACGGCGCGAGCCACAGCGTGTGAAACGCGAGCAGCACCGTGTTCTCGCCGGGCATCTCGTCGCCCGCGAGCTTGATCGAGAGTCCGAGGTCGTTCGGATCGGGCAGCGGCACGACGTCGAGCGGAAACTCGACCTCGTCGAGCAACGTCGGTTGGTCGCCGGTCTGGAAGAACCACGCAGCGACCACACCCACCGCCGAGGCGGAATCGATGACCTCGGCTTGCTCGCGCGTAGCGGTCGCATCGTCGGGCACGATCCACGGGATCGCGATCAGCTGGAGCTCGCCCTCGAGCTGGTCGGGAAACTCGCCGATGAAGCTGTCGACGTCGGGGATGAGCGGTGCGACGGCGCGCAACACGTCGAGGAGACCGTCGCGATCGACAGGCTCGACGAGCTGCACGACGAAGAACGCGAACACCGGATCGGCATCGCTCGGCCGTGGCTCGAGGCCATCGAGCTCGACGCGCATCAGTTGCCGTCCTGACGCGCGTGCCAGTCCTGGAATAGCGCCTTGAACTCGGGCAGCTCGCGCACCGGGCCGAGATGCTCGTCGGTCTCGACCTGGCCGAGCCGCGCGTAGTCGTGCTCGAACGCGAGCTTGACCTGCTGGAATGCCTTGCCGTATTCGCCGACGGCGGCGTACGCGCGCGCCGCCGAATGAAACAGATCCGGATGTTGTGGGCCGATCGGCTGCGCGCGGTCGGCGATCCGCGCCGCGATGTCGAATGCCTCGATCGCGCGCGCTTGATCGAGCGCGTGCAAGTAGTTGCCGCGCGCATCGCCGCCGTCGGGAATCGGCAGCGCGAGCAAGCGTTCGAACAGGGCGAGCGCGTGCTCGCGTTGCGACGCGGCCACTGCCGTTCCCGCGAGCGCACACAGGGCGTCGACGTCGTCGGGGATCATCAGCGCCGCGAAGCGATCCGGCGCGCGGTGCAAGATCAGCTCGCCGAGATCGAGCAGGTCGTCGCGGTCGAGCTCGTCGCTCGCTGCGACGGCGGCGTCGATCGCGGTCGCCACGCGCGCCGAGCTAGCGAGCCGCAGCGCGATCTCGACGCGCACGCTCGGCTCGAGCGCCGTCGCCGCGCGCAGCAATGCGTCGAGCTTGCCGGCCAGGCCAGCTTCTTCGGCATCGATCATCCGCATCGCGTGCGCGTGCTGGATCGCGCCGACGGCGGGTGCGATGCGAATCGCGCGCTCGGTCATGCGCAGCGCGACGCGTACGCGATCGTCGCCGGGCTCGTCGTGCGGCGCGACCGCGAGCTCGGCCGGATCGCTGCGCAACAAGCTGCCGACGAGCACCGGCTCGAGCTCGGCGGGCAGCTGATCGGCGAGCTTCGGGATCGCGATACGCCGATCGTGCTCGGGCAGATCGCGTAGCGCGACGACCGCAGCGACGTGATCGGCGAACACCGATTGCTCGAGCACGACGCGCAGCGCATCGGCATCGTCGAGCGCGCGCCACGCGAGCTCGGTCCAGCGCGCACGCGGCGCTTGCGCGAGCTCTTCGGCGGCCCGGCTCGTGCGGCGCGGCTCGAGCCCGAGTGCGCGAAACGCGGCGCCGTGCGCGCGAACGTCGTCGATCGCGCCGAGCTGGTTGCGACCGGCGAGCAACTCGTCGACGAGCGTCGCCGCGTCGCGCACGAGTCCGGCGCGATGCGCGCGCGCGACCTCGAGATACCGCGCGAGCTCTGGCTCCTCGAACCAGAACGCGCGCCACAGCGAATACAGCGCGGTCGGCACGTAGCGTTCGCACGCGGCGAGCCGCGCGCGCAGCTGATCGGCGGGCACGATCTGATTCAGGTCGGCATCGAACAGCTCGGCGAGTCGGCGCTCGCCGCGCAGCAACGCACGCAGCCAGCGCGCGCGGCACAGCAAGAACTCGGTGTCGCGGCGCTCGGGATCGTCGGGCGAGATCCGGCCCGCGAGTGCACGCGCCGCGAGCTCGGCACGATCGCCGTCGAGCCGTTTGCGCGCGACGACCGCTGCATACGCGAAGCTATCGAGCGAATCGGCGACGACCGCGAGCGTCTGCGCGCCGGTATCGAACCGGAGCACCTGGCGCGGCGCGTCCCAACCGTAGAGCTCAAGACAGTGACCACCTCCGAGCGCGACGACGCCGGCGAACGCTTCGGCGAGGGCGGTTGAATGCGGGTCGCGCTGTTCGCGGAGGATGAGCTGCTCGAACGCGTTGCCGCTCGGCGGCGAGAATCGCAGCGCGAGCCCGAGCAGGTGGCGCTGCGCGAGTGCGCGATCGAGCGCGACGAGCTCGGGCGCAGCCTCGATGCCGTAGGTCGCGGCGAACGCGCGCGTGTGGAAGACCTCGCCGTCGGTGTCGTCGGCGTCGTCGGCGTCGTCATCGCCGTCGTCGTCGCCGTCTTCGTCATCATCATCGTCTGCGTCGTCATCGTCGCCGTCGCCACCGTCTTCGTCTTCGGGCTCGTCCTCGAGGATCGTCGTGAGCGATTGCTCGACGAAGCCGTCGGGGCCCGCGGCGATCCACGCGTCGCGCTGGACGAACACGTCGGGTCGATCGGCCCACGTCGCGTCGCCCGCGGGCGCGAGCTTCGCGATCAGGCCGCCGTCGCCGCCGATCAACACGCCGTCGCCGAAGCGCGCGAGCGTCCACAAGTGCGCGGTGGTCGCTGCCTCGTGCGGATGCCACGTGCGGCCGTCGTCGGTCGAGATCAAGATCGCGCCGCGATCGCCGACGATGACGACGCGGCCGTCGGGCAACGCGAGCACGGCTTCGAGATCGGCATCGGTGCCGCTCGACGAGCGCGAGAACCACGCACCGTCGGGCGACCGCGTGATGAAGCCGCGATCGCCGATCGCGATCCACGTGCCGCGCTTCGTGATCGCGACGCCGGTGAGCCCGGTGGTCGCGCCGGTCGGCACGCCTTTGAGCTCGCCCGCGCGCCAGCGCTGCAGCACGCCGTCGCGCGAGACGACGATCACGTCGCCGTCGTGCTCGTAGATCGCCGCGAGCCGCGCGCGCGTGCCGAGATCGATCGGCTCGATCGCCGTGCCGCGCATGCGCGCACAAAATCCGCGATCGCCCGCGAGCCACAAGTCATCGCCGATCGCCGCGATCGCGAACATGCACGCGTCGGTTTGGGTCGGCACGAGCTTCCACGTCGCGCCGTGATCGCTCGATCGCGCGAGCTGACCGAACTCGCCGCAGCTCCACACCTCGCCGCGATGCACGGCGATGCCGCGCAGGCCGAGCTCGCGCGGTGTTCGCATCCGCTCGAACCGCTTCGCGTTCGACGACGCGAGCACGAACGGCGCCGCGCTCGACGTGCCGCCGGCGACGTGGATCAGCTCGTCGGTGATCGCGAACCCGGCGACGTATCCGAGCTCCGCCGCCGGCTGGATCACGGTCAGCTCGAGCTCGGCGGTCACTTCGTTATCCTACCGAAAATATTGGCTGCATTTTTCCGCTTGACGCTGCGTCCGTTATCGCGGACATTTGTCTTGCACGGTCGAGCTCGCGGATCTCTCTCCTCTGCCGCGAGCTCACCGTGCCGGTTTTTAGCAGCCCGGCGTCGTCTGGAGCGTCTGCGCGGCTGCCGCGCACGATGCACCGATGTCGGGCCGATAGGCTTCGCGCTCGAGCGTGACCTGTAGCGCGACGATCGAGTTGCGAATGTCGATCGGCAGCGCCGTGCACGAGCTCAGCTTGGCGACGAGCTTGCGGTAGTCGTCGCACTCGGGCGGCAGCACGGTCACGCCGGAGC
>DASXEF010000639.1:0-11592 GCA_036490255.1 Kofleriaceae bacterium | reverse complement strand
CCGGTGACCTCGCGGCGCAGCGCTTCGGTCTTCGCGGCGATCCGTTTGTCGAGCTCGCCCATCGCGGCGTCGCGCAAGTGCGCTTCGGTGCCCGCGCGACCTTCTTCGGCGACGCGCGCTTCGAGCGAGACTTTCTCGTCGAGCTTCGAGCTCGCGCCGAGCTTGACCGAGACGGTCGCGGCCTGCAGATCGACCGTGATCTCGATGCCGTCGGGATCGGTGCGCTTCGCGAGGTTGCCGTCGAGCTCGAAGCCCTGCGCTTCGAGCTCCTTGCCGAGCAGATCCGCCATCCGCTCCGGCGCGAGCACCGGCAACAGCTCGAGCGGCGTTTGCACGCCGTCTTCGACGTGGACGGTGCGCACGACGGATTCGGAGACGCGGACCTGGATCGCTCGGCTCACGGTGCCTCGATGGTAGTTGAGTTTGCAGTCGGGATGAGGCTCGCCAGCTCGGAAAGCAGTTGCGCGGCGCGGTCGCTAAGAGGACGACCGATCGGTTCGAAGCGGGCGAGCAGCGCCTGCGAGACTTGATACTCGTCGTCGAGAAAGCGCACCCCGCGATGCTGATCGTCCCAGTGTGACCACATTTGCACGCCGCGCAAGAGCGCTCCCGCGGCGAGCCGCGCCTGCGACCGCGTCGACAACGGCTTGGTCGGATCGAGCAGCTGCGCGACCGGCGCGATGTTGCGCTCGAGCAGCGGCCGCGCCGCATCCAACACGAAGCCCGCGAGATCGCGGCGATGCGCGGCATCGCACGCGGCCATGAACTGCTCGAGCGCGACCGATTGCGCGCGACCGACCGCGAGCAGCTCGTCGGGATTTTCGAGCTGGCGCTTGCGCAGCTCGGCGGCGCGCCAGCGGTCGGCCAGCTCGCTGTTGAGCGCGTCGACGACGATCGCGCCGGTGCCGGTCACGATCGGCGTGAAATCGGGTGGGTCGCCGGCCATCATGTGTGCGAAGCCGAGCCACGCGAGCGCCGATCGACGCACCATCGGCTGGCGCGCGATCACGAGCTGCGGCGGCAGATCGGTCGCGAGCTCGAGCGCGAGATAGATCGCGACCTCGTCGCCGATCGCGAGCGGGCGCGCTTCGAGCTCGGGCACCTCGCCGCCGGTCGCGAGCGGTGTGCCGACGAGCCAGCGCAACAGCGCGAGCGTCGCGCTCGTGAACTCGAGTGGTGCCGGTGCGTAGCGCTGCCACGGCCGGCCGCGCACGACGGTGTTGCCGATCGTCGACGTCCGCGGCAGAGCGCCGTCGCGCCGCCACAGCGCCGGCCAGATCCGCGACAGCGCGTCTTCGAGTAGCGCCTCGCAGCTCGGGCCGATCGTGTCGGGCATCTTGCGCGCGCTCGCGAGGTACGCCCACGTATCGTGCGCGCGCGGTTGCACGAGCGCACGCGCCATCATGATCAGGTCCGCCTCGCTCTGCGCGACCAGCGGAGCTTCATCGACCTCGTCGACCAGCTCGAGCTCGACCTCGTCGTCGCTCATCGCCGGCGTCTCAACAACTGCTCCGCGCTCGGCCAGCCGTTGATCAGGATGTCGCGCGCCGACACGCGGATCTCGATCGTGTTCGACGTCCGCATCCGCGCATCGTGGGCGCTGTACGCGGTCGTCAGGTAATGCATCGTCTGGTTTGCCGAGCCGATCCAGCGCCGGCCGGTCGGCGGCGGTGGCTCCGGCTGCGTGCGGTCGTAGCGGCCGTCGACGAGCAGATCGATCTCGCCGAACAGCTCCGCGGTGTCGCTGCGATCGGTCAGCTCGGCGCGCGTGTAGCCGGAAAACACCATCACGGTGAGCCCGCGCGCCTTCGCGAGTCGCGCGAATTCGGCGCAGCCGGCGGCTTGCTCGAACGGCTCGCCGCCGAGCAGCGTGATGCCCTCGACGCCGGCGGGAATCTGCGCGGCGAGCTCGGCAGCCGTCATCGCCGTGCCGCGGCGCTCGTCGAACATCTCGGGATTGCAGCAGCCGGCGCAGCGCAGCGAGCAGCCTTGGACCCACACCGCGAAGCGGCGGCCCGGTCCCTCGGCCTCGGTATCGGCGACGATCGTCGCGACGCGGAGCACGGGGGATAGCGTAGCAGCAGTTTTCGTCTATGGTCGGCGCGCATGACGAATCGTCTCGCCACCGAAAGCTCGCCGTACTTGCGCCAGCACGCCGACAATCCCGTGCAGTGGTGGCCGTGGAGCGAGGCGGCATTTGCCGAGGCCAAGCGCGCGAACAAACCGGTGTTCGTGTCGATCGGATACGCCGCGTGTCATTGGTGTCACGTGATGGCGCACGAGTCGTTCGAGGACGCGGCGACCGCGAAGCTGATGAACGAGCTGTTCGTCAACATCAAGGTCGATCGCGAAGAGCGGCCCGACGTCGATACGATCTACATGAACGCGATCCAAGTGATGGGCGAGGGCGGCGGTTGGCCGCTGTCGGCGTTCTGCTTGCCCGACGGTCGGCCGTATTTTCTCGGCACGTATTTTCCGAACGTGCCGCGGTTCGGCAAGCCGACGTTCCAGCAACTGCTGATGGCGATGGCGGATGCGTTTCACAAGCGCAAGCGCGACGCCGAAGACAACGCGATGGCGCTGGTCGACGGGCTCGAGCGCGTCGACGAACACTATCGCCGCGGCGCGGCGAGCGGCGATGCCGGCAAGCTCGCGGCGTCGCTGATCATCGCCGGCGCGAAGCAATTGGCCGAGCGTTGCGATCCGAAGCACGGCGGCTTGGGCGGCGCGCCGAAGTTTCCGTCGAGCTCGAGCCACGACTTGCTCGCACGCGCGGCGCGGTTGCCGTTCGGCGAATCGGCGAAGTCCGCGTTTCTCGACTGGGCGCGCGGGATGGCCGACGGCGGCATCTACGACCACCTCGGCGGTGGGTTCGCGCGCTACTCGGTCGACGCGCAATGGCTCGTGCCGCACTTCGAGAAGATGCTCTACGACCAGGCCCAGCTGCTCGGCATCTACGCGACCGCGACCGAGCTCGGCTACGCGCGCGGCCGCGACGTGATCGTCGAGACCGTCGCATTTCTCGAGCGCGAGCTGTCCGATCGCGCCGGCGGGTTGTGGTCATCACTCGACGCCGACAGCGAAGGCGAAGAGGGCAAGTTCTACGTGTGGACGCCGGCGCAGCTGCGCGAAGTCCTCGGCGCGACCGGCGCGATGGTGTTCGCACACGCGTACGGCGTGACCGACGGCGGCAACTTCGAGCATCGCACGAGCGTGCTGTCGCGGATCACGCCGCGCGCGTCGGCGGGCCCCTTCGGCGAAGAAGCGCAGCTCGACGAGTATCGCGCGAAGCTGCTCGCGGCGCGTGCCTCGCGCGTGCGGCCCGGCACCGACGACAAAGTGCTCGCCGCATGGAACGGCCTCGCGATCACCGGGCTCGTCGCCGCGTGGCGCGCGACGGCGCACGCGCCGGCGCTCGCGCTCGCATTGCGCGTCGCGAATTTTCTGCGCGACCACATGATCGAGAGCGATCGCATCGCGCGCGTGTTTCATGAGGGCAAGACCAAGCCGCTCGACGGCACGCTCGACGATTACGCGTACTGCGCCGACGCGTTCTTCCAGCTCGCCGAAGCGACGGGCGAGCGCGCGTGGTGGGACCTCGGCGCGACGCTCGTCGGCGCCATTCGCGCGCGATTCGTCGCAGAGCGCGACGGCGTCGCCGTGTTCTATCTCGCGCCCGAAGGCGACGCGCTGCTGGTGCATCGCCCGGAATCGCATCACGACGGCGCGATTCCGGCCGGCGCCGCGGTCGCGACGCAAGCGCTGCTCAGGCTCGGCCTCGTCGGTGGCGATGCGGGCGCGCTCGCGCTCGCCGAGAAGTATCTGGCGCAGCGCCTGACCGGCGCGACCGCGGCGAACGCGTGGGCGACGTCGTCGTTGCTCGCCGCGCTCGACCTCTACTTGAACAGCAAAGTGCTCGTCGTCACCGACGGCGAGGGCAGGGCCGGCTTGCTCGCGGCGGCGCGCGCGACGTATTCGCCGACGCTGTGCATCGCCGGACCGTGGGCGCAGCCATCGATCAGCGACGGCAAGACGTCGGCCGGCGGTCGCGCGCGCGCGTTCGTGTGCACGGGCCCGACGTGCTCGCCGCCGACCGGCGACGCCGGCGAGCTGCGCGCGTTGTTGGCGTAGTCATGGCGGCGAAGGCGATCATCCGTACGCTCGTGCGCGACGGCGCGTCGCAGACCTACCGGCTCGCCGGTGCGACGCTCGACGTCGACGGCACATCGACGACGTTCCCGTATCCGCACGCCGCGGCCGAGCGACTCGTCGAGCTCTGCCGCACGCGGATCGGCCAAGGTTGGCGCGGCAACGCGAAGACCGCGGTCGCGTTCGTGCGAGCGCTCGACAAGCTCGATATCGCGATGTCGAGCTGGGTGCGCGCACTCGACGACGACGAGCTCGCCGTCGCGTATCGCGACGCGATGAAGCGCAACGTCGAGATCTCGGTAAACGTCCTGCGCGATCGCCCGAGCCGCGAGCTGTTCCGCTGGATGCTCGAGCGCTTCGACGACTACTACGAGGACGACCTCACGAAGGCGGTGAAGTTTCTCGGCAAAGATCGCGCGCGGGCGGCGTGGATGGCCGACGAGCTGCGCACCGCGAAGATCAAGAGCGAGCGCGGCAAGCGGTTCGCGCAGCGCAACGCCGCGAAGCTCGATGCCGGGCCGAAACCGGCGCCGGTCGCGCCGAAGCGCGCCGTCGGCGACGAGGCGTCGCTGCTCGCCGCGATCGCCGCCGACCCCGACGACGACGCGCCGCGCCTGGTCTATGCCGACTGGATGCTCGATCGCGGCGATGGCTTCGGCGAGTTCATTCAAGCCGATTGCAAGCTCGCGGCGCTCGCCGACGACGCGCCCGAGTCTGCTGCGGTGGCGGCGTTGTCCGGCAAGTTACTCCGCAAGCACGAAAAGGCGTGGCTCGCGCCGATCCGGCCGTTCATCCGAAAGTGGCAATGGCATCGCGGCCTGATCAGCGAGCTCACTTGCGACGCGAAGTTATTCATCGAAGCCGCGGTCGCGATCGCGGCACGTGCGCCGCGCGCTCGGCTCGACCTCACCGGGCTCAAGCCGAAAGACGTCCCCGCGCTCGCCGCGTGCCCGCTCGGCGCGTTCGCGATGATCGTGCTCGACTCGCAGCGCATCGACGCGGCGCAGATGGCGACGATCGCGAAGTCGCCGACGATCGCGGGCGTCGAGTGCTGGTGGCTCGGCTACAACCCGTTCGGCGACGACGGCCTGCGCGCGATCGCGAGCTCGCCGCACTTTGCAGCGACGCGCGAGCTCAGGTTCAACCGCTTCAGCGGCGCACCGAGCTTCTCCGCCGGCGCGTTCGGTGCACTGCTCGCGTCGCCGAAGTTGACGGCATTGCGCGAGCTCGAGCTCGCGGTCACGAGCGTGACCGGCGCATTCGAGCGGTGCAAGGTCGCGCTCGACCGGCTCGAGCTCACGACCGCGACGTTCGACGACGCCGATGCGGCCGCACTCGCCGCGGCGCGACCGCTCGCGAAGCTGCGCAGGTTGTCGATCAAGGTCGCCCACAGCGGCGCGACGGCGACCGCCGGCGGGATCGCGAAGCTGCGCACCGCGTTTCGCCAGCTCGAGGTCGACACCACGGACGCGTGGCTCTCGCTCAGCGTCACGCGTTAGTGCACGTCGTGATCGAGAGCCGCCCGATCGCGCCGATCGGCTCGCAACACGATCGAGCCGAGCGCGGGTGCGACCAGCATTGATAGAACGTCGTCTCGCCGCACGCGTCGGCGCGGAGCACTTCCGCGCCGGTGTCGTCGTCGAGGCCCTGGCTGGTCACGCGAATCACACCGGCGCACCGCGGTTGCGCGAGCTCGCGCACGAGCGCGACGCGCGAGCTCCAACACCCGGCGAGCGCGACGAGCCCGACGATCACAGGCAGTAACCGCACGCGACGACGCTACCCCGCGCTGCCGCCCGCGCGTCTTAGGTTTGGGTTAGCGCACGCGCTCGAGCAGCGGCAGGCGCTGCGCCGGTAGCTTGCCGGCTTTCGCGAGCGGCTCGAGGATCGCCCGCGCTTTCGCCGGCTCGCCGAGCCCGACGTACGCCTCGGCGAGATAGCCGGGCCAATCGACGCTGAGCGGCGAGCGCGACACCGCGTCTTCAGCCGTCGAGCGCGCCTCTTCGAACGACGCCTTGCGCGCGGCCGGATCGCCGACGAGGCCTTGCGCGAGCAAGCCCTGCGTCAGCGTCTGCTTCCATTCGACCGCGTTCGGATCGTGCGCGATCAACCCGCGCGCGCGAGATAGCCCCGACGCGATCAGCTCGCCGGCGCGCTTCGCGTCGCGCGCGACGAGCAACTTGCCGAGCTCGATCTCGGTCGAAGCCAGCTCGTTCTTGAAGTCGCCTTGCGCGGGCGCTTCGGCGACGAGCTTGATGCGGACCGACAGCGCCTTTTCCTGCGCGTCGATCGCGCCGGCGAGGTCGCCCTTGGCGACGAGCGCGTTCGCGAGCTTCGGATAGCAGCTGCCGTACGACCGGCGAAACGCGACGCTCGTCGGATCGCCGTCGACCAGCGCGAGCCGGAGATCCGACGATTCTTCGAACGCGGCGAGCGCATCGTCGACCTTGCCGAGCGCGAGCCGGGCATCGCCCTGGCGAACGAGCACGCGGGCGAGCGCGATGCGATAGCGCGTCGTCTTCGGATCGCGAGCGGCGAGCGCCCGATCGACCTCGACCGCGTGGCCGATCTGATCGGCGCCTTCCTGGAATCGGCCGGTGCCGACGAGCGATTGGCCGAGATCGGCGAGCACGTTGCCGCGCTGATATTCCCAGTCGATGTTCGTCGGATCGCGCTGCGCGAGCAGCTGCGTGATCGGCAGCGCGCGCTCGTACATCGCGATCGATTTCGCATCTTCACCGAGCGAGGTCTCGACGATCGCGAGCTGCTCGAGCGTGTCGAGCACGGCCTTTTGCACCTGCGCGTTGTCGGGCTCGGTCGACAGCAGGCTGTCGCGCAACTTGAGCGACGCTTGATATTCCTGCTCGGCGAGCGAGCTCTCGCCGCGGCTTTGATAGATCGAGCCGAGCTTCAAGTGGCTCGTCGATAGCGCCATCACTTCGTCGGTGACGCGGCCGTTGCCGTTCGCGCCGTCGCGCAGCGTCTTGGCGGCGGTGTACTGCGCGAATGCTTCGTCGAGCTTGCCCTCGCGGCGCAGCATGTCGCCGAGCTCGTCGTCGTTGTCGGCGGCGCCGAGCATGAGCTCGCGCGAGGCCGGCTCTTCTTTGCGCAGTCCGTCGTATTCGTGGTTGGCCTGCGCGAAGTAGTTCGACGCCTTGTCGTACTTGCCGCGCTCGAGAAAAACCGTCCCGGCCTCGTAGTCGAGCTTCGCGATCATCGAGCGCAGCTTGCGCGTGCGCGACGTGGTGTCGGTGCCGATCAGGCCCATCAAGCGATTGCGCGCGTCGCCCCACGTCGCGAGCGCTTCGTCGGGCTTGCCCGATTGATGCTCGGCGCGGCCGATCAGCTCGATCGCCTCGGCCATCCGCCGTTCGTCCTCGGGCGGCATCCCGCCGGGGATCTGCGACAGCTTGTCGTAGTAGCGCTTCACCTCGGTCGACAAGCCCGCCATCAGATCGAGCCGGCCGATCTGCGTCAGCTCGCGCTGCACGTGCGTCATCATGTAGTCGATCAAGCGCTCGGCGGCGGTGCCGCGCGTCGTCGAGATGCGCTCGGCGTGCTGCGCTTCGTCTTTCGCGTCGACGATGCGGTGGAGCGCCATCGTGCCGCCGATGATGAAGCCGAGGACCGCGATCGTCGCGACGCTGACCGCGCCGCGATGCTTCTTGACGAAGCGCGTGAGCCGTTGCATCGCGGTGTAGCGATGCGCGTCGACGAGCCGGCCGGTCATGAAGCGGCGCAGCTCTTCGGCGAGCACGCCGGCATCGGGATAGCGATCGATCGGCAGCGGCTCCATCGCGCGCGTGACGATCGCGACGAGGTCGCGCGGCGCGCGCTTCTCGCGGTCGGCGAGCGGGATGACCTTGCCGAGCGCCGCCGCGGCGATCACGTCGGTCGCGGTGCGCGCCATGTACGGCGGCACGCCGGCGAGCAAGTGATAGAGCATCGCGCCGAGCGCGAACACGTCGGTGCGCGCATCGACCTGCTCGCCGCGTGCTTGCTCGGGCGCCATGTACGCGGGCGTGCCCATCACCGCGCCGGCGACGGTCAGCGTCGACGCGCCGGTCACTTTCGGGCTATCGAGCTTCTTCTGCGACGGCCGCCGCGGTTGGCGATTCGCCGATTCCGGGCTCTCGACCGCGTCGAGATCCTTCGCGAGCCCCCAATCGATCACGACGGTCTCGCCGAAGTCGCCGATCAGGATGTTTCCGGGCTTGAGATCGCGGTGGATGATCCGCTGGCTGTGCGCGTACGCGATCGCGTCGCACGCGGCGGCGATGCGAGGCAGCAGCACGAGCCGCGCGTCGAGCGTGCGCGCGGTCGAGATCACCTGATCGAGCGGCTTGCCGGCGACGAGCTTCATCGCGAAGAACGGCTCGCCGGTCGGCCAGCGGCCCGCTTCGTAGACCGGCACGATGCCGGGATGCTGGAGCCGTGCGGTGATCAACGCCTCGCGCTGGAACCGCGCGATCTGATCGCCGGCGGGCTCGAGCAACTCCTTGAGCGCGACCTTGCGGCCGAGCCGGATATCCTCGGCGGCGACGATGCGGCCCATGCCGCCACGCGCGATCTCGCCGCTGGTCTGATACAGCGCGCTCGACACTTCAGGTAGCGGCGGCAGCTGGCCGATCAGATCGGCGGCGACGGTCGCGTCGGCGCCGCTGACGATCTTGCTGCCCGACGGAATCTTGACCGGTGGCTGCGGTGTCGACTGTGGCGCGACGGTGGCGGCAAACGCCTCGTCGTCGGGCGCACCAAGGTCGTTCTCCGTCGCCATCGGCTCGATCATAGCGTAAGGTCCGCCGCCCCACATGATCGAGGAAGCCGGACGTATCTCGCGACTCACCGAGGGCGATGCGCGCCCGGCGGCGGTCGTGGCCGCGGTGCAGCTGCCGGGCGTGACCGACGGCGAGCTCGGATCGTCGATCGCCGAGCTCGAACGGCTCGCGACCACGCTCGGTCTCGACGTGATCGGCCGCGTCACGCAACGCCGCGCGAAGCTCGCCCCCGGCATCGTGCTCGGCGAGGGCAAGCTCGTCGAGCTCGCGAAATGGACCGGCGGCACCGGCGTCGTGCCCGCGTATCAGAAGCCGGGCTCGCACCGCGACGATCCGGATCCGCTGGACGAGCCCGAGGTCGAGACCACGCACGCCCGCAAGGCGACCATCGTCATCGTCGACCACGAGCTGTCGCCGACGCAATCGCACAACCTCGAGCTCGCGACCGGCGTCGACGTCGTCGATCGCACGAGCGTCATCCTCGAGATCTTTCATCGCCACGCGAAGACGCGCGAGGCGCGGTTGCAGGTCGAGGTCGCGCGCCTCAAGTATCTCGCGCCTCGGCTGCGCGGCGCGTCGGGCGGCGGCGATCGCGTGCGCGGCGGCATCGGCGGCAAAGGCGCGGGCGAGAGCGCGCTCGAGCTCGATCGCCGGCGCATTCGCGATCGCATCGCCGAGCTCAAGGACGAGCTCGGGCGCATCGAAGGCGGCTCGAAGATCCGCCGCGATCGGCGCAGCTCGCTGCCGACCGTCGCGCTCGTCGGCTACACCAACGCCGGCAAGTCGTCGCTGATGCGCGCGCTGACCAGCACCGACGTCTACATCGCCGACAAGCTGTTCGCGACGCTCGATACCACCGTGCGCCGCTTGGTCCCGCCGACCGAGCCGCCGGTGCTCGTCAGCGACACGGTCGGCTTCATCAAGAAGCTGCCGCACGATCTCGTCGCGTCGTTTCGCTCGACGCTCGACGAGGCCGGCGACGCCGATCTATTGCTGCACGTCGTCGACGCGTCGGATCCGGCCCACGCCGATCAGCTCGCCGTGACGCGCGCCGTGCTCGCCGAAATCGGCGCCGATGGCTCACCGTCGTGGCTGCTGCTCAACAAGATCGATCGGGTCTCCGCCGACGAGCGCGTCGCGCTTGCCGATCATTATCCCGACGCGATCCAGCTCTCCGCGAAGGCGTCGGCGGATGTCGCCGTGCTGCGCGAGCGGCTGATCGAGCACTTCGGCGGCACGATCGAAGAAGCTGAGCTCGTCGTGCCGTGGGATCGCCAGAAGCTCGTCCACGCGATCCACGAGCGCACCACCGTGCTCGCCGAGGATCACGACGAAGCGGGCACGCGGCTACGCATTCGCGCGCCGGCGTCGGTGATCGCCGACCTCACTGCACATCTGTCGGCGTGAACTCGTCGGCGCCGTAGTCGCACGACACGTTGTACGGCCGCACGTCGTTGTCGTAGTCGTTCGGCACGCCGGTGCAGCTCGTGTTCGCGTTGTCGCGGATCGCCTGGTTCGCGCCGCTCGTCGTGTTCGGCGTCGTCGAGGTCAGGTGCAAGTCCATCGAGTCGGTGTTGGTCGACGCGAAGTTGACCTTGCTGCCGTCGCCGATCCAGTTCTGCTGCGTCGGCATGCTGCCGCACGCCGAGAACGCCGAGTATTCGACCGGCGTGTCGCTGACGATCAGGTTGTCGGCGAAGGTCACCGACGCCTCTCCGGTGCAGCTGAAGCCCGCCGGATACTGGATGTCCTGCTTGAGGATCCGGATATCGGCCGCCTGGTTGTAGCCGATCGTGTTGAAGCGAACCTCGCCGGTGGTGTGGTCGCTCAGCGAGATCGCGCCGCCGCCGGTGAAGTTGCTGCTGCCGCCGCTGTACATGAAGTTGTTGAACACCTTGAGCACGGTCGTGCCGCTGGTCGCGAGCGCGCTCTGGCTGCTGCCGACGAGCTTGCTGCGCGTGATCGTCGCGGTGCAGCCGGTGATGTTGACCGCGTTGCCGTTGCTGTTCGTGATCACCAGCTGATCGGCGACGAGCGTCGCGTTGTTGCTGCACTTGATGCCGTCGCCGCCCGAATTCGCGAGCGTCAGTTGCGTGAGCGTCGCGCTCTGCGTCACCGCGAACAGCGGGTTGTTGTTGCTCGAGCCGGTGACCGTGACTGCCGCGTTCGCCGCGACGACGAGCTGGAGCCCCGCAACGGCGAGCGTGATCGTGCCTTCGTTGTACGAGCCGCTGCCGAGCTGGATCACGTTCTGGACCGTGGTCGCGTGGCCGACCGCGTTCGACAGCGAGCACGGGCTCGCCGGCGACGTGCACGGGTTCGCGGTCGCCGAGCCGGAGCCGTCGGGCGCCGCGTACAGGATCGTGCCGGTGTCGGCGCACGTGTTGTCGGGCAAGCACGCGCTGTTGGCGCCGCAGTCGGTGTTGATGACGCAGTCGACACACGTGTTGACCGTGGTGCAGACCTGATGCAGCGACGTGCACGCGGCTTGATCCGACGGCGTGCATTGCACGCAGGTGCCGGTCGTCGTGTCGCAGACGAGGCCGGGGCAGTCGCTGTCGGCGGTACAGCTCGGCGCGGCGTCGAGCGAGGTCTCGTTCGCGACCTGGCACACGGTGTCGTCGGGATGGCCGGTGCAGTACTCCGGGTTGAGCTCTTTGCCGCA
>DASXEF010000616.1:0-2629 GCA_036490255.1 Kofleriaceae bacterium | reverse complement strand
AACGAGATCCTCGGCATCGCTCCGGCGACGCCGGGTGGAACCAAGGTCAACACGCCCATGCCGGCGCGACCGAGCTCGTCGGCGCCCGCGGCGGCGGCCAGCGGCGGCGCGAGCGAAGCGTCGAGCTCGGTGCCGTCGAAGATCATCGTCGACGATCGCACGAACACGCTGATCGTCGTCGGCAGCGAGGCCGCGTATCTGCGCGTCAAGTCGCTCGTCGACCGACTCGACATCCTGCTCGATACCGAAGGCGGCGCCGCGATTCGCGTCTATCCGCTCGCGAACGCGCTCGCGAAAGATCTCGCGACCACGCTCAACGCCGCGCTGTCGACCGGCGCACGACCAGGGCAGGGCAGCGGCGCGACTCGCGGCCCGAGCCAGGCCGCCGGCGCACCACCACCGCCGCCGGCGTCGAGTCCCGCGGGTGACCTCGGCGCGTCGCTCGAAGGTCAGGTTCGCGTGACCAACGACGATCCGACGAACTCGCTGATCGTGATGTCGACCGGCCGCGATTATGTCGCGATCAAGAAGGTCATCCACGATCTCGATCAGCCGCGCCGCCAAGTCTTCATCGAGGCGCTCATCCTCGAAGTCACGCTCGAAAAAGACACCAGCATCGGCGCGAGCTCGCACGGTGGCTTGCCGACCTCGAACGGCAACGCGCTGATCTTGGGCGGCGTCGAGAGCACGGCGATCAACTCGCTCGCACCGGCATCGATCGCATCGCTGACCGGCCTCATCGGCGGCATCGTCGGCTCGCCGCTCACCAACTCACAGACGTTCTTGGGCACGAGCATTCCGTCGTACGCGATCTTGTTCCAGGCGCTCGCGACCCTCGACAACACCGAGATCTTGTCGGCGCCGCACGTGATCGCGATCGACAACGAGAAAGCCGAGTTCTCCGTCGGTAACAACATCCCGTATCAGGCCGGCTTGTCGTTCGGCGGTCTGACCTCGACGAGCTCGAGCAGCACGAGCGGCAGCGCGCTACCGGTCGGCTCGATCGGTCAGAACATCCAGCGCGAAGATCTGACGCTCGAGCTCAACATCACGCCGCACATCTCGAGCAACGATGCCGTACGGCTCGAGGTCGAGCAGAATACGAAGGATCTCGGCAGCCGCGATCCGCAGCTCGGTCCGACGTGGACGGAGCGCAAGCTCAAGACGCAGGTCGTCGTGCACGATCAGGAGAGCGTCGTGATCGGCGGCTTGATCCAGGAGCGCGAGGTCTACAGCGTCACGAAGGTGCCGCTGCTCGGCGACATCCCGCTGCTCGGCTATCTGTTCAAGTATCAGACGACGCAGAAGGTGAAGACGAACCTCCTCATCTTGCTGACCCCGTACATCATCAAAGACCAGCTCGACCTCGAAGCGCTGCGCGCGCGCAAGCTGCAGCAGTACCGCGAGTTCACGCAGTCGTTCTCGAACCTCAACGAAGCCAAGTACGAGCCGAACATCGACTACCGGCGCAAGCGCGGCCTGGTCGAGGAGATCAACCGCCAGCTGCAATCGGTCGAAGAGGATCAAGAGCTGCTCAACGCGGCCGGCCATCGCCAGCACGTCAACGAAGGCGCGATCGAGTTCCATCCGTCGAGCAGCGGTGACGAGCCCGCGCCGCCGCTACCTCCCGCGGGAAATCGGTAATGGCAACACCGCACGCATTTCACGCTCCGTTGCTCGGCGAGATCCTCGTCTCGCGATGCCGCGTGCCGCAAGACGCGATCGAGCGCGCGTTGACGCGCCAGCGCGAAGAGGGCGGCTTGCTCGGCGAAGTGCTCGTGCGGCTCAAGCTCGTCGACGAAGATCAGCTCGCACAAGCGCTCGCGATCCAGTTCGAGCTGCCCTACGAGCGCGACTTGCCGCGCGCCGACGACATCCCGCCCGAGCTGATCGACAACTTGCCGATCAACTTCGCGCGCCAGCGCCAGGTCCTGCCGCTGCGCCGCGACAACGGCCGCGTCGTGCTCGCGGTCTCCGATCCGCATGCGGTCGAAGTGATCGACGCGGTGGCGCTGCTGATCGGCGAGCCCGTCGAGCCGGTCGTGGTCGCGAGCAATCGCATCATCGATCACATCAACAAGGTCTACTCGCGGCTGCGCGGCGGTGCCGAGCTCGAAGAGGGCGCGAAGAAGACCGACGACGAAGACTCCGAGTTCGGCAACGAAGAGCTCGTCGACATGCTCGACGCCAACGACGAGGCGCCGATCATTCGCTGGGTCAACTCGCTGATGTTCCAGGCCGCCAAGGAAGGCGCGTCGGATATTCACATCCGGCCCGGCGAGAAAGACATCATCGTCCGCTACCGGATCGACGGCGTGCTGCGCGAAGCTAAGCGCGCGCCGAAGAAGTTCCACCCGTCGATCATCGCGCGCGTGAAGATCATGTCGGGGCTCAACATCGCCGAGAAGCGGTTGCCGCAATCCGGCCGCATTCGCCGCAAGATGGCCGGCAAGGACGTCGACATGCGCGTCGAGACCGCGCCGACCGCGGCCGGCGAGAGCGTGACGATCCGCCTCCTCGATCGCTCGAGCGTCTTGCTCGGCCTCGCCGACATCGGCTTCGCCAACGATCACCTCGCGCTGATCCGCGAGATCATCAAGCGCCCGCACGGCATCTTGCTCGTCACCGG